>RGGX01000031.1 GCA_010024485.1 Actinomycetota bacterium
GCGTTGGAGGAGTCCGGCGGCGACGACTCCCTCACCGCCTTCTCCCCGACACTCGGCGGCGCCCTGCTCCCCGTCGACACCATCGACCGGGTCGCCGAGGACCCGCGGCCCATGATGATCGGCACCACCCGAGACGAGATGCACCTCTTCACCGCCTTCGACCCCGCGGTGAACGGTCTCGATGACGCCGGTGCCCTCGCCCGCTACCGCGGGTGGTTCGACACCGGGGCCGAGGAGGCGCTCGCCCGATACCGGAGCCGTCGACCCGATCACACCCCCGGCCAACTCGTCTCAGCGGCGCAGACCGACCAGATCTTCCGACACCCCGCCCGACGGCTGGTCGAGCGCAGAACGGCACCGACCCATCTCTGGTGGTTCACCTTCGCCACACCGGCATTCGACGGCGTTCTCGGCGCCTGCCACGCCCTCGACATCCCATTCGCCCTCGACAACCTCCACCGACCGGGCGTCGAGATCTTTACCGGCGACGGCCCCGACCGCCAGGGGCTCGCCGACCGGTTCAGCGCCGCGATCACCTCGTTCGCCCGCGATGATGACCCGGGTTGGCCCTCCGCCGAGAGCGGCACCGTCATCCTCGACGGCAGCGACACCCGCACCGTCGCGCACCCCGAGCCTGAACTCCTCGAGGTGTGGGACCAGCGATGAGCACCGGGGCGCGCTCGGACGCACCCGCCGCATCGCCGCGACTGGGCGTCGGCTCGGTCACCGACGTGCCCGGGGTGCTCCTCGGACACCACCAGCGGACCGGTCCGGGGTGGCGGACCGGCACCACGGTCGTGATGTCTCGAACCGGATTCACCGCGGGGGTCGACGTTCGCGGAGGCGGCCCCGGGACCAGGGAGACCGACGCGCTCCGACCCGGCAATCTGGTCTCCACCATCCACGCCGTCTGCCTGTCCGGCGGGAGCGCCTACGGCCTCGCCGCCGCCGACGGTGTGGTGGCGCGACTCGAGCAGCTCGGACTCGGCCATCCGGTCGGAGCGGATCCGGCCCATGTGGTCCCGGTCGTACCGGCGGCCGTCATCTTCGACCTCGGACGGGGTGGTCGGTTCGAGAACCGGCCCGATGCCGGATTCGGAACGCGGGCAACGAGGCGGGTGTCGGCCCGGAACGCCGCGCGCGGATCCATCGGCGCCGGCACCGGCGCGATCTCCGGCGGACTGGCCGGCGGCATCGGTTCCGCCTCGATGGTCATCGGAGAGGACGCGGACCGCGTGACCGTCGCGGCCCTCGCCGTGGTCAACTCACACGGCTCGGTGATCGACGAGGACACCGGCCTCCCGCGCGTGCACGACGGAAGCCTCACGACGCCCTCGGCGACACGGCGACGCGCTCTCGTCGAGGCCGTTCGACGTTCCCGGCGAGGACCGAACGATCCCGCCTCGGGTGAGCTCAACACCACGCTCGTCATCGTCACCACCGATGCCGTCATCGATGGCACCGAGGCGACCCGCATCGCCACGGTCGCCCAGGACGGACTGGCCCGCGCGATCAGACCGGTCCACTCACTCTTCGACGGCGACACGGTGTTCACGCTCTCGACCGGACGTGTGCCGCTCACCGGGGAGAGTCGACCGGGGGACCTCAACCTCCTGTCGGCGGCCGCAGCCGACTGCGCCGCGCTCGCCTGCACCGATGCGGTGATCTCCGCCGAGGCGCACTCCGGCGCGCCCTCGTACACCGAACTCACCGGCAGGGCGACCCGTGGCTGAGCCGACGGTGATCACCACCTGCGAGGAGATGTCCACCCTCGCTCGGTCCTGGCGCCTCGAGGGTCTCTCGCACGCCGTGGTCCCGACCCTCGCGCGGTGCGCCAACGAGTCCGTCGATGCCGTCTTCGTCCCGACGGTCGACGAGATCTACCCGAACGGCCCCTCCGCCGACATCGACCCGGGCCCGGTCGCCGAGCCACTCGAGGGGACGTATCGACCGGGTCACTTCGAGGGGGTGGCAACCGTGGTCGTCAGACTCCTCGATGTGGTCGCCCCGACCATCGCCCTCTTCGGAGAGAAGGACGCGCAGCAGTTGGCCGTGATCCGGTCGGTCTGCGGGCAGCACACCCCCAAGGTCGAGATCGTCGGCATGCCGACCATCCGAGAACCCGACGGACTGGCACTGTCGAGCCGCAACGCCCACCTCGACCCCGAAGCACGCGGGGCCGCGACGGCGATCCATCGCGCCCTCCTCGAGATCACCCGGGCCTGGTCGACAGGATGCGCGGAGACCAATCGACTGTCGAGCATCGGCAGCGAGATCATCGCCGAGGCCGGCGGTGACTGCGACTACGTGGCGATCGTCGACCCCGAGACCTTCACCACCCCGGACACGGCGAGCGGAGGCGACCTGATCGTCACCGCCGCATGGTTCGGCGGAGTGCGCCTCCTCGACGCCCTCCCGCTCGGCGCCGCGACCTGATCAACTCACGACCCGAGTAGCTCGGGGCCAGCGACGAGCACCACGGCAAGCACCACCCCGTTGAAGAGGGCGTGCCCGATGATCGACGGCCACAGGCGGCCGGTGAGCAACGTCGCCGCGCCGAACACGGCGCCGACCCCGGAGAGCACGATGGCGAGACCGAGGCCGCCCGAACCGGAGGGATCGACGTGGACCGCCCCGAACACGATCGCCTGGGTGACGACCGCGACCACCCTCCCGAGACGGGGGACGAGAGCCGGCAGGATCACCCCTCGGAAGACGACCTCCTCCACCAGTGGGGCCGCGACCACCGCCGCGACGGCGGTGATGATCACCGTCAACGTCAACCCACGATCCTCGAACAGACCGTCGGTGTTCGAGCCGATATCGACACCGAGGCCGAGCAGCGCCGCGGCGAGTACGGCCTGGGCGACCACCGCCGACAGCCACACCAGGGCACCGATACCGACATCGGCCAGCCGCGGTCGGCCGATGACGGAACGACCGGCCGACAGGCCCTGCCCGAGACGACGACCCATCCGCCTCAGCGACCAGACGAGCGGGGGCACGTAACCGACCACGGTGAGCACACCGATCGAGATCCACTCGGGCAGCCCGAGCTCCTCGCCGACGGCGTAGCCGAGCCCACCTGCCAGAAGCGACAGGAGCAGCACGGCGAGGGCGAGCAGCGCTTCCCGCAGACCGCCGCTCGATCCCGGCGCGACCGTCGGGTCGGAGGGTCGATCGAGCGGGGGTGTCCACGACCGCCCGTCGAAGTAGCGGGGTCCATCCCGGTCATGCCAACCAACGGGCGGGATTCCGGGCGGAGGGGGTGGGAGCATCGACATCAGCAGGGCGCCTCGGTGGCCGCCGAGCGGTCCTCGGAGCGACCCGACTCGTAGTCTGTCACCCGTGGGTCACCGCGAGTCATTGTGGTACGACACTCTGCCCGAGGAGGTCCGTGTCGACGGCGAACCGATGGAGGGTCCCGTCACCTGCGACACGGTGATCGTCGGGGGTGGACTCACCGGACTCTGGACCGCCCTCTACCTCCTCGAGCGCGAACCCGGCATGGACGTGGTGGTGATCGATCGGACCGGAGTCGGCACCGGGGCGAGCGGACGCAACGGCGGGTGGTGTTCGACGCTGCTGCCGATGAGCCTCGACCGTATGGCGCGTCAACACGGACGGGCGGCGGCCCGCCGGATGCAGGTCGCCATGCACTCCACCCTCGATGAGATCGAGCGCGTCGTCACCGAGCACGACATCGACGCCGGGTTCCGACGCGGCGGGTCGATCACCGCGGCACGGAGCGCCCCCCAGGAGGGTCGGATCGCGCACGAGATCTCCCGCTACCGCGAGTTCGGCTTCGACGAGGACGACTACCGCCTCCTCGACGCCGACGAGGCGGCCGACCGCTGCGCGATGACCCGTATCCGAGGGGCCCTCTACACCCCGCACTGCGCCGCGGCGCACCCGGCCCGCCTCACCCACGGAGTCGCCCGCCTCGCGGTCGCCGCCGGAGCCCGGATCCTCTCGCCGGTGCGAGCGGAACGCATCGAGCCCTGTCAGGTGACCACCGACCGGGGGGTCATCTCGGCTCGTGTCGTCGTGCGCGCGACCGAGGGGTACACCTCCGACCTGCAGGGCGAGCATCGGACCATGATCCCGCTGTACTCGATGATGGTCGCCACCGAACCGCTCGACGCCTCGACCTGGGATGCCATCGGCCTGCGCGAACGCGAGACCTTCGACGACGGCCGCCACATGGTCATCTACGGGCAGCGCACCGCTGACGACCGCTTCGCCTTCGGAGGTCGGGGCGCGCCCTATCACTTCGGCTCGCGCATCGAGGACAACTACGACACCGACGAACGGGTCCGCTCCGCGATCACCGAGACCCTCATCGACCTCTTCCCGATGCTCAGCGAGGTCCGCTTCACCCACCACTGGGGCGGGCCGCTCGCGGCGCCGCGCGACTGGGCCTGCTCGGTCGACTTCGATCGACGGACCGGTCTGGCGCGCGCCGGCGGCTACGTGGGTGACGGGGTGAGCACCACGAATCTGGCCGGCCGCACCCTCGCCACCATGATCGCCGGGGAGGCCCGAGCCGGCGATGACGAGCTGCTCCGCCTCCCCTGGGTCGGACACCGTTCACGACGCTGGGAACCCGAGCCGGTGCGATGGCTCGGGATCAACGCCGGACGTCGAGCCGCCGACATCGCCGATCGAATCGAGGAGCGGACCGGCAAGGAGAGCCAGTTCTTCGGCGGGGTCCTCGACGGCCTCCTCGGCCGCTGATTCGAACCTCAGCGACGGATGTCGTGGTCGTCGAAACGCGCCAGATGCCGCACCGTGTGGACCGATGACCCGGACAGGATCGCCGACCGTCCGAGCAGCCGACCGTTCTCCCAGTTGGACAGTCCGAGCTCCGGGGCTCGCAGCGCGTACTGACCATCGACCCAGCGCGTGAAGCCGTCGCCGACAAACGGGGCATCGACCGATCCGTAGACACGCTCGACCACATCGGGATCCTCGGTGAGCACCGACACGACGAAATGCGGGCTGTGCCGGTTGCACAGTCCGATCGACTCGTCGAGATCGTCGACGACGTGCACCGTGATCTCCGGGCGGTCGTCCCACTCCCACTCGACACCGAGCTGATCGATCTCGATCTGGGCGACCTCGACCCCTTCGGTCTCGGGCCAGTAGGGCCGCGTGGCATCGGTGAGATGGACCGTCGCTCCAGCGTGCGCCCTCCCAGCTCGGGCCAGTGCCTCGGCGACCAGCGGGATCAACTCCTCGGCTGCCGCGCGCGGCACGCAGCACACGTTCAGCGTGTTGCACACCTTGCGGTCGAGGCTGTGCTCGACCACCGCGGAGAGACGGTCGCGACGCACGTCATCGGCGACGAGCATCCACGCTCCCCCCGTTCCGTGGAGGCTGACCGGCACCCCGGACGAACGGGCCACCGCGCCGAGATCGGCCACCGCCCGGCCGGAACCGCGCGCCACAGCCAAGGAGAGCCGCTGGTCGGAGAAGAGCGCGTAGCCGGCCCCGTGCGAGGAGGCGTCGACCAGACCGACCGCACCGCTCGGGAGTCCGGACTCGACGAGCGCCGGCTCCAGCACCGACTCGAGGATCGCCCGAGCCGTGTCGAGGGCATCGGAGCCGATTCTCAGCACCGCGGTATTGCCGGTTCGCAGGACCCCCGCCGCGTCGACCACGACGTTCGGACGCCCCTCGAACACGAACCCGACAACGCCGAGGGGCGCGCGACGGGTCTCGATCCTCCACGACCCGTGTTCGACGGTGTCGAGCACACCACCTCGATCAGCGGGTGCCCCAGCCCACATCGTCAACCCCTCCGCCATGTCAGCGATCATCCGGTCATCGAGACGCAGACGGGAGGTGGAGCGACCGCGGGCCGCCGCCTTGTCCACGTCGGCCTGGTTCACAGCCGTCAACGCCGACCGCACGCCGGGGTCGCGGAGTCGGGCGGCGGCTGCGACGAAGAACCCGGTGATCTCCTCGTCGGAGCAGTGCTCGAGACCCGTGAAGGCGTTCGAGGCCGCGGACACCGCGCGGTCGGCAGCCCGGATGTCGTCAGCCCTGACGTGCACCAGTGACTCGTCGGCGACCAGGAGCCGATCACCCTCGACGAAGGCGGCCGCAAGTTCTGCATCGACCTCGAGCACCCGGTCGCCACCCACGACGATGACCTGACCGGCCGTGAGGCGCCCCAGCGGCCGCGTGCGCCCGGTCATGAGCCCGCCATCACCTCGTCGAGACGCACCGCGCGACCCTCGTCGATGGAGCGATGGGCGGCGACACCGACGGCGACCGACCAGAGACCGTCGGTGAGCGTCACCTTCGCCGGGCGCCCGGCCCGGACCGAATCGATGAAGTCGACGTGCTCGAGGTAGCTCGCACCGTGGTGGAGACCCACGTGACGCACCCCCTCGAAACCGATCGGGCGCTCCTGCACCACATGCCGACCATCGGCGCGACGCCCGACCCGGAGCAGGGACTGGGTCACGAGGGCCTCCACCTTGCCGGCGTCGCCGGTGACCGAGATCTCCTGTTCGTTGACACTCGCCTCGGCGAACATGCAGAGATCGAGCATCCCCCGGACACCGTTGGCGAAGTCGACGATGACGAAGGCGTTGTCCAAGACGTCGGGAACCTCACCGTCGTAGACCTCGTCGAGGTGGTTCACGTCCTGAGCCCCCGAGGCCTGGACCCGGACCGGCTCGGAGTCGGCGATGAGGCGCATGATGTCGAAGAAGTGACAGCACTTCTCGACGAGGGTGCCCCCGGTGTTGCGATTGAAACGGTTCCAGTCGCCGACCTTCACGAGGAAGGGAAAGCGGTGTTCGCGGATCGCGACCATCTTCACCGAACCGGCCACACCGGTGGCCAACTCGCCGAGCAGGGCGGTGGTCGGCGGCATGTAGCGGTATTCGAGACCCATCCACACCACCCGGTCGGCCGGGCCGGCCTCAGCGGCATCGACCACCCGTTGACAGTCCTCCACCGAGGTGCACAGCGGCTTCTCCACCAACACGTGAAGGTCGCTCTCGAGCACGTCGCCGAGCACGTCGACATGGGTCATGTTCGGAGAGGCGATCACCACCGCGTCGCACTGCCCTGACTCGATCAGCTCGCGATGATCGCTGAACAGCGAGGGGGCATCTCCGCCGAAGGAGGCCACCGTCGCGGCGCCGGCGGCCCGCCGGGCCTCGACCGGATCGGAGACCGCGGTGACGACCGCGCCGTCGAGGTGAGCGATGTTCTCGAGGTGCTCGACACCCATCATCCCGCTCCCGATAAGGCCATAGCGGACGGTGTCTGAGGGAAGGGTGCTGTTCGACATCGCCGCCAAGCGTACGCTCGCCGCATGAGAACGGACGCCGACGACCGCCTCTACTTCCGTCAGATGCTCTCCGGGAGGGACTTCGCCGTCGGCAATCCCTTCGCGACCCAGATGGTCAACTTCGCCTACGCGATCGGCGACCGGTCGACGGGCGAGTGCCTGCTCGTCGATCCGGCCTGGGATGTCGAGGGACTCATCTCCAACGTCGGCGACGATGGAATGACGGTGACCGGTGTACTCGCCACCCACTATCACGCCGATCACGTCGGCGGATCGATCATGGGTCACGACATCGAGGGGGTCGCGGCCCTCCTCGGGCACCTGTCGTGTCCGGTCCACGTCCAGGCCGAGGAGGTCGAGTGGATGGAGCGCACCTCAGGCGTCGGCACCGACCACCTCGTCGCCCACGCGCCCGGCGATGTGATCACCGTCGGCGAGGTCGAGATCCGGTTGGTGCACACCCCGGGTCACACCCCCGGCAGCCAGTGCTTCCTCGTCGACGGACGTCTCGTCGCCGGCGACACGCTCTTCCTCGACGGATGCGGTCGAACCGACCTCCCCGGCTCCGATCCGACCGCGATGGCCGAGAGCCTGCGCACCCTCCATCGGGTCGACGACGAGGTGGTGCTCTACCCGGGCCACCGCTACTCGGTGGCGAGCTGCGCGACGATGGGTTCGGTCAAACAGTCGAACTTCGTGTTCGACGGACTCTGAGCGCCACCCGGCGACCGCTCACCAGGTGTCGATGTTGGGGCGGCGCGCCGAACCACGCTCGGGGACCGGAGCCGTCGACAACAGGGTGGCCACCCAACGCCGGGTGTCTGCGGGATCGATCACATCGTCGATCTCGAACCATGAGGCGATGCTCAGCGCCTTGCCGTTCTCATAGAGCCGATCGACGATCTCCCGGAAGACCTGCTCCTGCTCCTCGGGGGTTCCGGCGGCCTCGATCTCCTTCCGGTAACCGAGGCGCGCGTATCCCTCGAGCCCCATGCCACCGAACTCGCCGGTCGGCCAGGCGAGGCACGCCAACGGCGCCTTCGTGCTCCCGCCCATCATGGCCTGAGCCCCGAGTCCGTACGACTTGCGGAGCACGACCGAGACCATCGGCACCGAGATGTTCGCGCCGTTGACGAACAGGCGTGAGCAGTGGCGCACCAGGGCGGTCTCCTCGATGTCGGGCCCGACCATCATCCCGGGGGTGTCGACCAGCGAGACGATCGGGAGGCCATGGGCGTCGCACAGTTGGATGAATCGCGCCGCCTTGTCAGCGCCATCGGAGTCGATCGCGCCGGCGAGATGGGACGGGTCGTTGGCGATCACCCCGACCGCGCGACCCTCGATCCGCGCCAGCGCGGTGATCATGCCGACACCGAACTCGCGGCGCAGCTCGAGGACCGAGTCGGTGTCGAAGATCCCGTGGATCGCCCGGCGGATGTCGTAGGCGCGGAGCCGGTCGACGGGGACCACGTCGCGCAAGTCGTCCTGATCGGCGCAGCTCCAGTCGTCGACCGCACCCTGGAAGTAGGAGAGGTAGCGCTTGGCCATCGCCACCGCCTCGGCCTCATCGTCCACGAGGATGTCGATCACCCCGTTCGGCGACTGCACCGAGGTCGGCCCGACCTCGGTCGGAGCAAAGACACCGA
Source organism: Actinomycetota bacterium (assembly GCA_010024485.1). Classification (GTDB taxonomy): domain Bacteria; phylum Actinomycetota; class Acidimicrobiia; order Acidimicrobiales; family Ilumatobacteraceae; genus Casp-actino5. Next base: position 8,959 of record RGGX01000031.1, read on the forward strand.
GACCTCCCCCCTCGATCATCGCCGGGCCGCCCATACCGATGTTCGAGTCTCGGGTGGCGATGACCACATCGCAGCATCCGAGGATCGCGGCATTGCCCGCGAAGCAGTAGCCGGAGTTGATACCGACGAGGGGCACGGTGCCGGAGAGTTGGGCCCACCAGAGGAAGGCCAGGCAGTCGAGACCGGTCACCCCGCCGGTGTCGGTGTCACCGGGGCGGCCACCGCCACCCTCGGTGAAGAAGACGACCGGGACGCGCAACTGCTCGGCCAACTCGAACAGTCGGTCCTTCTTGCGGTGGTTCTGGTGCCCCTGGGTGCCCGCGAGGACGGAGTAGTCGTAGGACATGACGACGCATCGGGAGTCGCGACCCGGGAACAGATCGCCGTTCACGCTGGCCAGCCCAGCGACGAGGCCGTCCGCCGGGGTGCGCTCCACGAGATCGGCCAACTCTCGACGACGTCGTTGGGCGGCGACGACGAGGGGGCCGTACTCGATGAGGGAGCCCTCATCGATGAGATCGGTGACGTTCTCCCGCGCGGTCCGACGACCCTTGCCGTGCCGAGAAGCCACCATCTCCGGCCGCGCGTCGTCGGATCCGATGCGATGGCGCTCCATCACCTCAGCGAGATCGGCCCGATCGGTTCCGGTGGCGGCAACGGTGTCACCGTCGTCGGCCGGGGCCGCCGGGTCGACGGAGCCGGCCGCCACCCGGGCGAGCACCGTCCCCTGGCTCAGCGTCGAGCCGATGTCAACGAGCAGTTCCACCACGACGCCGTCGACGGGCGAGCGGACCTCGTGGTGCAGCTTCATCGACTCGATGAGGCCGAGCACGTCGCCGGCACGGACGCTCGAGCCGACCGGCTGGTCCCAGGTGACCACCGTGCCCTGCAGATGGGAGGTCACATCGACCGGGCGATCGGCATCGTTCGCAGCGCTCGTCACACGCGCGATCTTGTCCCCTCAGGAACCGCTCGACCGAATCGGAGTCAGAGCTGTCCGGGGCGCCGCTGGTAGGCGGTGATCGACTGCTCCCCCATCACCAGTTCCGCCGCGACCGCGGCGAAGAGGGCAGGCACGATGAAGTTCGGTCGCCCGGTGGTCTCGGCGACGAACATCACCGCCGCGAGGGGCACCCGGTAGCCGGCGCCGAGGAAGGCCGCGATACCGAGGAGCGTGTAGAGGGTGAACCGCTCCGGATGGAGGACTTCACCCACACCACGACCGACCAGGGCTCCTCCGACCACCAGGGGGATGAACACCCCGCCGACGCCTCCACCGACCACCGTCGCCGCCGAGGCGACCGCTCGTATGGCGAAGACAGCGATGAGGAGCCACACCGCGATGTCGGCCTCCACGAAGAGCCAGTCACGGAGGACCTCGTAGCCGGCGCCGATGCTGAGGCTCTGCCCGGTCAGCTCACGCGAGAGGACGAAGAGGCCGGCCATGGTGAGCGAGGCGAGCACGAGCCGAACCGGGAAGGCGCGCAGCGACAGGCCTTTCGCCACGCGGATGACCTTCGCGAATGCCCGGGCACCGACCGCA
>RGGX01000301.1 GCA_010024485.1 Actinomycetota bacterium
GGCCGGTTGGTCGGGATGGGCACCACGCCGAGGCCGTAGGTGCCCATGAGCTCGGCCGCCTCGGTGGAGGCGGTGCCGGTCATCCCAGCGAGCTTGGAGTACATGCGGAAGTAGTTCTGGAGGGTGATCGTGGCGAGGGTTTGGTTCTCCTCCTTGATCTTCACCCCCTCCTTGGCCTCGACGGCCTGGTGGATGCCTTCGGACCAGCGGCGACCGTCGAGAATGCGACCGGTGAACTCGTCGACGATCTTCACCTCGCCGCCCTGGACGATGTAGTCCTTGTCGCGCCGGTAGAGCTCCTTGGCCTTGAGCGCCACGGTGAACTGGTGGACGAGGTTGGCCTGCACATCGTCGTAGAGGTTGTCGACCTCGAGTGCCGCCTCGACCTTGGAGATGCCGGCCTCGAGGGGTACGACCACCCGCTTGTCCTCCTCGACCTCGTAGTCGACGTCGCGCTCGAGGGTGCGGACGATGGAGGCGAACCGGAAGTAGAGCTTCGCGGCGTCGCCGACCCGGCCGGAGATGATGAGCGGGGTCCGGGCCTCATCGATGAGGATCGAGTCGACCTCGTCCACGATGCAGAACTCGTGACCCCGCTGGACCTTGTCCTCGAGGCGTCCGGCCATGTTGTCGCGGAGGTAGTCGAAACCGAGCTCGTTGTTGGTGCCGTAGGTGATGTCGCACCCGTAGTTGCGGCGCTTCTCCGCTGGACTGGTCTGGAAGCCGGGGATCACGAGACCGACATTCAGACCGAGCCATCGGTGCACCTGGCCCATCCATTCGGCGTCGCGTCGGGCGAGGTAGTCGTTGACGGTGACCAGGTGGACGCCCTGGCCGGAGAGACCGTTCAGATAGGCGGGCAGGGTGGAGACCAGGGTCTTGCCCTCGCCGGTGCGCATCTCGGCCACCCACCCGAAGTGGAGGGCGGCTCCACCCATCATCTGGACGTCGTAGTGACGCTGACCGAGGACCCGGTCGGCGGCCTCGCGGGTGACCGCGAAGGCCTCGATGAGCAGGTCGTCGAGGGTCTCACCTCGGTCGAGGCGGGAACGGAACTCGGCTGTCTTGGCCTTGAGCGAGTCGTCGTCGAGCCGGCGGTACTCGTCCTCGAGGGCCCCGATGTCGGGGACGATGCCCTGGAGGGCCTTCAGTTTCTTTCCCTCGCCGGCGCGAAGGATGCGATCGAGGACTCCCATGCCCGAGCGAGCCTACCGGCGGGGCTCGGCCGGCTCCCCGGAGATCAGGCGGCCTGCTTGATGTGTCGACGCTGACCCGTCGGACGCCTCCGGGTGCGCACCGGGGTGCCGGCGACCGCGACCGAGAGCACATTGCTCGCTCCGACCGACCGCA
>RGGX01000302.1 GCA_010024485.1 Actinomycetota bacterium
CTCGACTCCGTGACGATCGCGATCGGCAACCGCGACGAGTGCCAGATCGCCGTCGGCACACGCGACCCCGACGAGGCCGCCGACCGATTGCTCGCGCGCGGGCTCGAGATGGCGGTGGTCAAACTCGGCGGTGACGGCGTGATGGTCGCCACCGCCGATGGGAGGCGCGAGCGCATCCCGCCGTTCCCGGTCGATGTCGTGTGCGGACTCGGCTCGGGTGATGCCTTCGGCGGTGCGTTCTGTCACGGCCTGCTCTCCGGATGGGATCCGGTGGAGTGCGTCCGATATGGCAACGCCGCTGGGGCCATCGTCGCCTCCCGGCTCATGTGCGCTGACGACATGCCGACCGTCGCCGAGGTGGAGGCCTTCCTCGCGGAACGCGCCGGCAACCCCGGAGAGCACGCCACATCGACTGCGACAGCGGCCACCAGTCAGGAGAACCACCAGTGAGCACTCGTCCCGTACTCGGCATCGGCGTCGTCGGTTTCGGCTGGATGGGCCAGGCCCACTCCCGCTCGGCCGCCCGCATCGCGTCGCTGTTCCCGGAGCGTTCCTTCGACACCGCCCTGATCGTCTGCGGCGACAACGTCGCCGAGCGGCGTGAGCAGGCGGTCTCCGGGGTTGGCTTCCGCGAGGCCGTCGAGGACTGGCGCGCGGTCGTCGACCATCCCGATGTCGACGTCGTCTACGTGACCGCGCCGAACATGATGCATGAGGAGATCGCGATCGCGGCTGCTGAAGCCGGCAAGGCGGTGTTCTGCGAGAAGCCGGTCGGCGGGACCCCCGACCAGACCGTGCGCATCGAGGCCGCCGCCCGTCGGGCCGGGGTCATCACCGGGGTGGGCTACAACTACCGCTGGGCGCCGCTGGTCCAGCACGCCAAAGCGCTCATCGACAGCGGTCGCCTGGGAGAGATCACCAACTACCGGGGCCGGTTCTTCTCGATGTACGGCGCTGACCCGATGGGCCTGCTCTCCTGGCGGTTCCTGGTCGACGAGGCCGGCTACGGGGTGTCGAGCGACATCTTGAGCCATGCGGTCGACCTGGCCCACATGCTCATCGGACCGATCACTGAGGTCTCCGGCACGCGCGAGACGTTCATCCGGGATCGGCCGCTGCCCAAGGCCGGCGGCACCCACTACGACCGCGGTCAGCCCGGCGACCCGACCGGAGCGGTCACCAACGAGGACTACGCGGCGGCCATGGTGCGATTCGCCAACGGGGCCCGGGGCACCTTCGAGTCGTCGCGGGCGATCATCGGCCCCGAGTCGCAGATGGCCTTCGACGTCTACGGGACGAAGGGGGCGCTGCGCTGGAATCTCGAGACCATGAACGAGATGCAGGTGTTCC
>RGGX01000303.1 GCA_010024485.1 Actinomycetota bacterium
CGACGCCATTCGCATGGTCGGCGGAATGCGCGACAACCCGATCCGCTTCTACCAAGCCTCCACCTCGGAGATGTTCGGCGAGGTCCGCGAGGTCCCCCAGACCGAGATGACGCCGTTCCACCCGCGTTCTCCCTACGGCTGCGCCAAGGTGTTCGGGCACTACATCACCATGAACTACCGCGAGTCGTACGGGCTCTACGCCTGCTCGGGCATCCTCTTCAACCACGAGGGCCCACGGCGCGGGATCGAGTTCGTGACCCGCAAGATCACCAACGCCGTGGCCCGGATCAGTCTCGGTCTGCAGGACGGGCTGGCCCTCGGGAACCTGGAGGCCAAGCGCGACTGGGGCTACGCCGGCGACTACGTGAAGGCCATGTGGCTCATGCTCCAGCAGGACAGTCCCGAGGACTACGTCATCGCCACCGGTGAGACCCACTCCATCCGGGAGTTCCTCGACCTGGCCTTTGCCGAGGTCGGCATCGACGACTGGGAGCCCTACGTCACCCAGGATCCGCGCTTCCTCCGCCCGGCCGAGGTCGACCTGCTCATCGGCGACGCCACCAAGGCCCGCGAGCAGCTCGGATGGCAGCCCGAGGTCTCGTTCCCGCAGCTCGTGTCCATGATGGTCGCCAACGACCTCGACCTCGAGAAGCGCAAGATGGAGGCCAACCTCCGCTGAGTGCCCGCGGCGGTCAGGAGACCGTGTGGAGGCGATGGCGGAGCGCCCCGAGGAACCAGGCGAGCGAGACCGCGCTGGAGGCGACCAACCCGATCTCGATGCGCCGGAAGATCTCGTCGCTCGACACCCAGGTGCCGATGACGAAGGCCACCACCCCGAGCACCCAGCCGATCGCGACCTGGGCGTGGGCCTCCAGGGCGATGACGGCCTGCGAGGTCGCGAGCGCCAGCATGTAGATGGCGCTGGAGAGCGCCAGCATCGCGAGGGTGCGACCCGACAACTCGGCCTCGTAGACCAGGTCGAGGACCCACGGACCCACCCAGAACGCCCCGACCGTGCCGATCGCGCCGATCGCGCCCACCACGATCGCCAGCAGGCGGAACCCCGAACGGAACTCATCGAACTCTCGACGGGCCGCGAGACGCGCCAGACGGGGGAGCAGCGTCGCCTGGATCGCCTGGAACATGAACAGGGGCACCCTGGCGAGCAGCACCCCGTATCCGAACCGTGAGACCAGGGCGGCCTCATCGGCGTCGGCGAGCAGGTTGGCCGCGACCGGCCCCGCGTTGATCAGGGCCGCGGCGCAGACCGTGCCGATGAGCAGCCACCCGAAGTTCTGCGTCACCTCGCGCCAGGCCGCCGGCGGGCCGTCCTCGGTGGCGAGCGAACCG
>RGGX01000304.1 GCA_010024485.1 Actinomycetota bacterium
CGTCTCGACGCCGGGAACCTCCACGCCTATCTGGCGGGTTCCGGTGTCGAGTTGATGGGGGCGAGCGACAACGTCGTGCGCGGAGGCCTCACCTCCAAGCGCGTCGATGTCGACCTCCTGCTCGCCGCGATCGACCCGACACCACTCGAGCACCCGGTGCTCCCGGTCGCCGACCGCTACGAGTTACCGGCAGCGGGGGTCGCTCTCGTCCGGGTCGATGCCAGTTTCGAGGCGACCGAACCGACGCTCGTCTTCGATCTCGCGGGTCGGTTCGTTCTCGTCGAAGGCGGCGACGCCTCAATCATCTCCGACCATGGCGGTCTCGCGGTGGTGGGCGCCTGACCTCTCAGGCGGAGAGCGCTGCGTGCATTGCCTCAACACCCGCGATCAGCGCTGCGCCTTGATCGGCTGACAGCACCGAGTAGGGGGCCTCGAGCATCGAGTCGGTGATCTCCTCGGCTCGGGCGTGACGCTCGCGGTCATCGTCGGTCAGCGTGTGCGCGTCATCGGGCCAGCCGAAGGTCGCGACATCGTTGGGACGCTTGATCATGTGCGCCACCAGCGACGGCAGACCGACCGCGGTGACCGCCACAAGGTGCGCTGATCCACGAAGTTCTCTCAGCACCATCGCCTGATGGAACGCCGCCGCGGGCGCGTCACCGGGCACCGGTTCGGCTCGCAAACCTGCGAAGAGCGTGAGCGCCGAGTCGTCGGCGGCGGCGATGACGGCTCCAGCGGCCTCCACGTAGGCGTCGAGCCCGGCGACTCCCTCAAGGCGCGCCCGACCGTGGTTGTGCGCGCAGGCGATGTACTCCCGCGCGGCCTGACGCGGATCGAGTCGCTCCTTCGCGCTCGTCCACATCTTGTCGAGCAGACCAGGGCTGAAGTAGCCGAACGCCGCGTGGATCACCGCGGCATCGACATCACCGAGCACTCCGCCGCGACCAAGGAAGTAGAAGCGGAAACCGTCCAGCCCGAGTTCCTTGCCCCGGGCGACCGTCTCGGGTGCGAAGTAGAACGATGCCCCGATGTCGCCGGTCTTGGCCGATGTTGCGGTGATGATGTCGCGCGCGCTCATGGCGGCATCCTCTCAGGTGCGAAGGTGCCGCGACGAGTCACCCGTCGGTCAGCCGCCGGACCTCCGCTGACCGACCGGTGTTGCCCCATGCCATGCCCGACATCGTGCGTAGGTGAGCGAGGTCGTGGTCGACGAGCCGTGGCGCCGCGGCCATCACACCGCCGTCGGCGAGTACCTCGGTACCGGTGACGAAACGTGACTCGTCCGAGGCGAGCCAGGCGACCACATCGGCGATCGCCTCGGCCGTTCCTCGATCGGGCCAGGGCTGGATC
>RGGX01000305.1 GCA_010024485.1 Actinomycetota bacterium
GTACTGGCAGGAACTGCTCGGCCAGGCCGGTGGACGCGTGCGCGCCCCGCTGCTCGAGTTGACCGATGCCGAGCGGGCCGCGACGCGGAACGCCTTCGAGGCCTGCGGACTCCTCCGGTGAGCACCCGTTCAGACGACGACCGACTTCGGGTCGTCCTGGTCGGGTGGGGGGCGATCAGTCGCGCGGTGGTCGACGCCCTGTCGGCTGCCCGCTCCATCGGACTCGATCGAGTGGAGCACCGAATCGTCAAACCACCCCGAGCCTGGGTCGGGACACCGGCCGAGACCCTGTGTGATCTCAGCGGTCTCACTGAGTCGACCGTCTTCTTCACCGCCTCGGCAGCCGAGACGGCGAGTGCCTTCCCGAAGAACGCGAACGTGGCGATCAACGATGGTGGCGGGGGTGGGATTTGAACCCACGACCTTCGGGTTATGAGCCCGACGAGCTACCGAACTGCTCCACCCCGCGGCGAAGTTGAGAGAACTCTAGACCTGCGTACCGGCGATACCAACCGGACTCAGGCAGCGCCGTCGGTGAGCCCGCTGAAGCCGCTCGGGGCGTGCGGGCCGATGACCAACTGCTCGAACACCCCGACACCCGACCGCTCCCCCGACGTCGCCCGACACACCTGCTGGATGTGCACCATCGTCGGATCCGCCGGATCGACCGATGCGAGATCGATCGAGTCGCGGGTCTCAGCGAGCTCGCCATGCCAGGAGCCGTGCCCCCACTCGGGATGCAGGTAGCCGATACCGCTCATCTGGAACCGCAGCACCGGCTCGTAGGTGATCTCGATCTCGTCGTCGCGCCACTGCTCGTGACGCACCGTCGCCGAGGACATCCACCTCGTGCCGGGCGACCACACCAGGTCGACCTCGGAGCGCGTGGTGCGCCGCACCCGCGAGTCGTCGAGCGCCTCATCGAGCGAGGGTGCGTCGAGACGCCCGGCGATGGCCCCGCTGCGGTGCCAGGCTCGCCCGTCGCCATCCTCGTTGACCGCCACGTGCGCGCAGAGATCATCGAGGATCGTCGGCACCCACAGCCAATGGAACTGCGGCACGGTCGCCGGCCCGGGAAGACCTGACCCTCCCCGCACCCCCCAGGAGCGGTCCCGGCACCCGAGGGTGTCCGGCGCGATCTCGATCCTGGTGCCGTCGATGTCGATCCACCCCGACCAGAAACCGAACTGGGTGATGCGCGTGTAATCGAGGATCGGTCGCCCATCGACGAGCCGGGTGAAACGCGGCTCCTCGATCACCGGTGAGCCAGCTCGCCAGACGAGATCCGCTGCGACCCCCTGCGAGCCGTCCACGGTCACCCGATGCTCGAGCATCGG
>RGGX01000306.1 GCA_010024485.1 Actinomycetota bacterium
CGAGTACGAGAGCGGTGGGTCGATCTGGTCTTGGCGGGCGCGCGCCATACCCATGACGATCGGGTTGACGGTCTCGAGGTGGCTCGGGTTGGCGGCGAGCTCAACCGGGATCTCGGCGCCGGTCGGGCTGGTGAACACCCCGGAGGCGCCGAGGTGGTACTTCACGTCGCCCGAGCCCTGGACGGTGCTCGGGTCGAGGTGCCCCTCGAACTCGGAGAAGATCGCCTCGTGGCTCTTGCCCATGATGTTCGAGAGCACATTGAGCCGACCACGGTGCGCCATGCCGAGGACGGCGCCGTCGAGACCGGCGTCGGCGGCTCGGGTGAGCATCTCATCGAGGATCGGGATGGCGGACTCGGCGCCCTCGATACCGAAGCGCTTGGTGCCCACGTACTTCGTGGCGAGGAACTTCTCGAAGGCCTCGGCGGCGTTGAGACGTTCGAGGATGCGCAGCTTGCCGTCGTGATCGATCACCGGCGGCGAGCTCTCGAAGCGCTCCTGGAACCACTGCTGCTCCTCGGTGCTCTGGATGTGCATGTACTCGACGCCGATGGTTCGGCAGTAGGCGTCGCGGAGCACGCCGAGCAGGTCACCGAGGCGCATCTTCTCGCGTCCACCGACCCCGTCGGTGAGGAACTCGCGATCGAGGTCCCAGATGGTGAGCCCGTAGGTGGCCGGGTCGAGCTCGACCGGCATGATCGGCTCCATCCAGTGGAGCGGGTCGAGGTCGGCGATCAGGTGGCCGCGCACCCGGTGCACCCGGATGAGCTTGGCGACCGCCATCTGCTTGGCGAGCATGGCGTCCTCGCGGTCGATCGGATTGGTGTCCGGCCGCCAGCGCACCGCCTCATAGGGAACGTCGAGGGCGTGGAAGATCTCCTCGTAGAAGCCGTGTTCGCCAAGGAGGAGTTCGTGGATGCGCTTCAGGAACAGGCCCGACTCGGCGCCCTGGATGATGCGGTGGTCGTAGGTGCTCGTGATCGTGACCACCTTGGAGATGCCGAACGACGAGAGGTTTGAGCGGTCGGCTCCCTCGAACTCGGCCGGGTAGTCGATGTTCCCGACCCCGACGATGACGCCCTGACCGGGCATGAGCCTCGGCACCGACTGGACGGTGCCGATGGTGCCGGGGTTGGTGAGGGTGATGTTCGCGCCGCGGAAGTCGTCGACGGTGAGCTTGTTGTTGCGGACCTTGCGGATGATCTCCTCGTAGGCGGCGAGGAACCCGGCGAAATCGAGTTGGTCGGCGCCGCGGAGCACGGGGACAAGCAGGGTGCGGGTGCCGTCGCCCTTGTCGACATCGACGGCGAGACCCATGTTG
>RGGX01000307.1 GCA_010024485.1 Actinomycetota bacterium
CCGCGATGGCCACCGAGCCAGCGGGAACCCGGGTGCGCGGCTGCTCGAGCCGGTCGAGGTGCAACCACTCGGGAAGTCCCGACATGTAGGCGAAGCCCGGAGCGAATCCGCAGAAGTCAACGATGTGCAGAGCGGATGTGTGGGCCTCGATGACGTCGCCGACACCGGTTCCGACCTCGGCGGCCACCGCATCGAGGTCCGGGCCGTCGTAGTGCACCGGCACCTCAATGATCTCACCCTCGGCCGGATCGTCCGAGTCGAGGGACGGCAGTGCCGTTCGGATCGCCTCCTCCAGTCGCCCGCGATCGAGCGCACCGGTGGATTCGATGAGGACGGTGCGCGCCCCCGGGATCATCTGGACCGACGGGTGCCCCTCCCAGGAGACCGACTGACGCAGGAGGTCCGCCAGGCGCGCCGGATGGGTGGTGCCGCAGTCGACGAGGGCCGCCCGATCTCCGTAGGGCAGCACGTCGAACATGGGATCAGCAGAAGGGGTAGACGCCGATACCGGCGTCCTCGAGTGCGCTTCGCACCCCTCGGGCGAGACCGACGGCATCGGGTGTGTCGGAGTGGACGCAGATCGATCTCACCGCCGTACGCACCACGGTGCCGTCCACCGCCTCGATCTCACCCTCACCGACGGCTCGGAGCACCCGGGCCACCACCGAGTCGAGATCGTGGAGCACGGCACCGGGCTCCGAGCGCGGCACGAGGTGCCCATCGGCGGTGTAGGCCCGATCGGCGAACACCTCCTCGGCCTGCTCGAGACCGATCCGCTCGGCCTCCGCGAGGAGCATCGATCCGGCCGGACCGAGGATAACCAGGGAGGGGTCGTACTCGATGGCGGCCTCGACCACGGCCCGCGCGCTGACGGGATCGTCCCAGCAGGCGTGGTACAGCGCGCCGTGCGGCTTCACATAGGCCACCTCGGTTCCGGCCACCTGCGCGAACCCATCGAGGGCGCCGAGCTGGTAAAGCACGAGGTCGCGGAGTTCCTCGAAGGGGATCGACATCGCGCGTCGGCCGAATCCCGCCAGGTCCGGATACGAGACCTGAGCCCCGATCCTCACCGACGACCGGGCCGCCGAGAGGCAGGTTCGTCTGATGGTGCTCGGGTCCCCCGCGTGGAAACCACAGGCCACATTCGCCGAGGTGACCGTTCCGAGGAGCGCCTCATCGTCCCCGAGTGACCACGCCCCGTATCCCTCACCGAGATCCGCGTTGAGGTCGACGGCGGCCATGATCAGCCGTCGAGGAGTGCGGCCACCTCGTCGGAGGCGAGTCGTCGGAAGCAGCGACGGTCATCGCCGCGCTCGAGCG
>RGGX01000308.1 GCA_010024485.1 Actinomycetota bacterium
CCAGGTGGCTTCGCCCGGATGCGACGCGAACCGCTCGGGGTGTGCGCCGGTATCGGCGCCTGGAACTACCCGATCCAGATCGCCATGTGGAAGTCCGGCCTCGCTCTCGCCTGCGGGAACGCGATGATCTTCAAACCCGCCGAGGTCACGCCGCTCTCGGCGCTCGCCCTCGCCGAGATCTACCTCGAGGCCGGCGTGCCACCCGGGGTGTTCAACGTGGTGCAGGGCGATGCCCGGGTCGGACGCATGCTCGTCGGGCATCCCGACATCGCCAAGGTGTCGCTCACCGGCGAGGTGACCACCGGTCAGGCGGTGATGGCCGATGCCGCCGCCACCCTGAAGAAGGTCACCCTGGAGCTCGGCGGCAAGTCGCCGATCGTCGTGTTCGACGATGCCGACGTCGACAGCGCCCGCAACGCGGCCCTCACCAACAACTTCTTCTCCACCGGCCAGGTGTGCTCGAACGGCACGCGTGTGTTCGTTCAGCGAGGCGTCTACGAGGAGTTCCTCGACGGTGTCGCCGAACGAGTGGCGTCGCTGCGTGTCGGCGACCCCTTCGACCCCGAGACGGTCATCGGCCCGCTGGTGTCGCGCGAGCACCACGACAAGGTCATGGCGTACATGGGCCTCGCCCGTGCTTCGGGAGCCCGGCACATCGTGGGCGGCGACGCACCCGACGATCCGGTGTTGGCGGCCGGCAACTACGTGACCCCAGCGGTGTTCGCCGACTGCGCCGACGACATGGGCTTCGTGACCGACGAGGTGTTCGGCCCGCTCATGGCGGTGCTGCCCTTCGACGATGAGGCCGAGGTGGTCGCGCGAGCGAACGCGACGCCCTACGGACTCTCCGGAGCGGTGTTCTCCCGCGACCTCGCACGCGCGAACCGCGTCGCGAACTCGATCGAGGCCGGATCGGTGTGGATCAACGACTACGGGACGCTGCCCGAGTCGGTGCCCTTCGGCGGTTACAAGCGTTCGGGCATCGGGCGCGAGAACGGCTACCACTCGATCGAGCACTACACCCAGGTCAAGATGATCTACACCAATCTCGGCGAGGTTGAGCGCTACATGTGAGGCGTCGCGGCGAGCACTCCCGGCGACTCGCCATCGGATACAGTCCGCGCCAGTTCCACGACGACCTTGGGGAGGTCTTCATGTCATCCGACGACACGACCCGGTCCTCGCCGGTCATCCCTCCAGGTTTCTCCCCTCATCCGTGGGCCACGATCACCTCGGCCAGCGTCGACGCCGATGGCTTCGTGCGCGTCGAGTGGGACGACGGTCTCTCGTTCCGCGCCTACGGACTCTGGCTCGCGGAGA
>RGGX01000309.1 GCA_010024485.1 Actinomycetota bacterium
CGAAACGTGGCCCGAAACTCGGATCGGCTTCGTCGGTCCGCCGGTGAGGTTACCGCTCCCCTGCTTCGCGCCGAATGGCTGGTGGATTGCCAAGGCAGAGGACCTCCTCAGCGGAGATCAGCCCGACGGGCTCACTTCAACACCTCGAATTCCACGACGAAGAGGCAAGGAGATAACGAAGGTCGAACCGTGGCCGACTACTGACTCGACGGTGAGCCTGCCCTCATGCGCTTCGACGATCGAGCGAGCGATGGCGAGTCCGAGTCCGCTCCCCCGACCTTTGCGACGGGCCGTTCCGTCACCCCGGTAGAAGCGGTCGAACAGTTGGTCGAGGTGTTCAGGAGCAATACCGGGTCCACGATCGATGATTCGGATGTCGACCATCTCGGGGCCAACGTTCAATTCGAGGGTCAGGGGCGCGGACGTCGGCGTGTGAACTAGCGCGTTGGTAACAACGGCCAACACCGCCTGCAGAAGCCGCTCCGGGTCGGCATCGACCTCGCCGCCAGCGGACGCGTCCACTGTTATGGCTCGATCAGGTTGCACAACCCGCGTGTCAGCGGCGACGTCCTGAAGGAGTTGACCAATCTCCACCGGCACCAGATGAAGCGGCGCGGTGTGTTCGTCAAGGTTGGCGAGCAACAAGAGGTGTTCAACGATCGTGGTCATCCGCTTGGCTTCGCCATGGATACGCCGCATGGCATCGTCAACTGATTCATCAGATGTGAGGAGCCCCTGCCGATGCAGGTCGGCGTAGCCGATGAGTGTCGTGAGCGGTGTTCGCAACTCGTGAGAGGCGTCAGCGACGAAGGATCGCAGGCGCGCCTCGGTCTCAGCGTTGACGTCGAGCATCAGGTTCATAGCTGAGCCCAAGGTGGCCGCCTCAGTGTTCGCCGGACCCTCCGGCACCCGTTCGTCCCGTCGCCCAGACGTGATGGCATGGGCGACACCGGTGGCGGCACGGAGCGGCCGGATGCCAAGCCGGTTCACCCACAGCCCGACAAGAGCGGCAAAGGCACCGATCAGCGCGACGGCTATCAGACCCGAGATCCGAAGGCTGCGGACCGCATCGTTGATCAACCCGACCGACTGACCGACTACGACAGCGACGTCTTCGGATCCCTGGACGATGACACGCATCTGGGAGTCGCCGTCGGAAGTGTTGACGGTGACCGGCACGTCTCGTGAAGTCCGCTTGATGACCTCAGGATCGGGGATGAGCCGCAGCCCGGAGGACGGGGTTGCGAGCGTGATCACTTCCCCGGAGACAACAACACCGACGTAGAGCTCGCCGTTGTCGGGGAGGGGGCCTTGTGCGA
>RGGX01000310.1 GCA_010024485.1 Actinomycetota bacterium
GTTCAAGTCGGCTGCGGTCAAGGCCCCCGGCTTCGGCGACCGTCGAAAGGCGATGCTGCAGGACATGGCCGTCCTCACCGGCGGTCAGGTCATCAGCGAGGACGTGGGCCTCAAGCTCGAGAACGCCACCCTCGACCTGCTCGGCACCGCCAAGCGCGTCATCATCACCAAGGACGCCACGACGATCGTCGACGGCGGTGGCTCGGCTGACGATGTCGCCGGTCGGATCAGCCAGATCAAGGCCGAGATCGACAACACCGACTCCGACTGGGATCGCGAGAAGCTCCAGGAGCGCCTCGCGAAGCTCGCCGGCGGTGTAGCCGTGATCAAGGTCGGCGCCGCCACCGAGGTGGAGCTCAAGGAGAAGAAGCACCGCATCGAAGACGCCGTGTCGGCCACTCGTGCGGCCATCGAGGAGGGTGTGGTCGCCGGTGGCGGCACCGCTCTCGTCCGCGCCCGCGCCTCGGTGGCCACGGTCGTCGAGTCGCTCGAGGGCGATGAGCAGACTGGAGCCAAGCTGGTGTGGGAGGCGCTTGTCGCGCCGGCCCGCAACATCGCGCTCAACGCCGGCCTCGAGGGCTCGGTGATGGTCAAGGCGATCGAGGGCGAGTCGGGTGCGACCGGCCTCAACGCCGCGACCGGCGAGATGACCGACCTGATCAAGGCCGGCATCATCGACCCGGCGAAGGTGACCCGCGCTGCCCTGCAGAACGCGGCCTCCATCGCGGCCCTGGTCCTCACCACCGAGTGCGTGGTGGCCGACAAGCCCGAGCCGCCGGCCCCCATGGGCGGCGGTGGCGGCATGGACCCGATGGGGGGCATGGGCGGCATGATGTGACCGCCCGGTCCTCGTGACCGGTTCCGACGCACGACGTCGATGATGATGCCCGGGGTTCGCCCCGGGCATCGTCGCGTCTCGGGGGAGGACCCGCTTCGCCGCCTCGGCCCTCTAGGTTGGCGTCGTGGGGTTCAAGCGCCCGTTCTGGGCTCATCAGGCGCTCGAGTACGTGCTGGCGTTGGCGTTGTGATCATGCGGAAGGCGCCGAGCGGGCCGTCCACGATGGCCACGTTGATGAGCAGCGCCGCCGCCAGCACCCGTGGCCACGGACCTCCGCGCCGAGGTTGGGTCGTCACGAGCTCACTCGGGGCGGGCCGACCAGCCGTGATCGGCGAGGTCTCGGAGGACCTCGGCGAGCCCGGCGGTCTTGAGGTTGGCGAGCACCTTCCCGGGGAGCTGCTCGCCGCGCTCCCACTCGTCCCACGCGGTCATCAGCTTGTTGATGTCGGGGGCGGGGCGCTCGAAGCTCAT
>RGGX01000032.1 GCA_010024485.1 Actinomycetota bacterium
CGCGGACCTCGCGGTTGATCACCCGCTCGTACTCGACGGAGGACTCCCACGACATCCCCCCGAGCAGACCGATGCGGCGCACGTCGGCACCGTATCCGGCTCGACCCGAGCGGCTCGTGGGACCCCGCCGAAAAAACGACCGGGGCTGGTGCCAACCCCCCGATGGCACCAGCCCCGTCGGCGCGACCGGTCTCCCGGTGCGACTGAGACCGTCAGTCTAAGCAGGCGATTCCGAGTGTGAAAAGAGACACACTCGGGATTCTTTTCACAAGCCCCCGTGCCCCTTAGCCCGCACCGAGTTCGCGCCCTCGATCACGGGCGGCGGCGACCGCCGCGGCGATGAGATCGCCGAGTCCGAGACGCTCGAACTCGGCGAGGCCGGCCGCGGTGGTGCCTCCCGGCGAGGTCACCGCCACCCGCAGCGCGGCGGCGTCACCTCGTTCGGCGAGCAGCGTGGCCGAGCCGAGCAACAGTTCCGAGACCATCTCGGGCAGGCGGTCAGCGGGGAGCCCGACCGACTCCCCCGCCGCGATGAGCGCCTCGGCGACGGCGAAGACGTAGGCCGGGCCGGACCCGGTGAGCGCGGTGACCGCGTCGAAGAGCTCCTCGTCGATCCGCTCCACGAGGCCGACGGAGCTCAGCATTCGCTCCGCCCAGTCGAGGACCTCGGGGTCGGAGTCGGCATCGGCGCAGATCGCGGTCACTCCCCGACCGACCATCGCCGGTGTGTTCGGCATGGCCCGGGCGACATCGATCGGCCGACCATCCGCTGCCGCTCGCACCGCCTCCCTGATCGTGGCGCTGGTGACCCCGGCGGCGATCGAGACGATGCGGTCCGCCCCCGCGGCCGCGACGATCCGCGCGACCTCTGCGACCGCCGGCGGCTTCACCGCGATGATCGCCGACTCCACCGGCACCACCGACTCGGCGACGGTGACCCCGGGCAGGAGGTCTCCCAGGATCGCGCGGCGTTCCTCGGATGCCTCGACGACGACGATGTCATCGGCGCTCAGCGTCCCGGAGGCGATGATCCCGGCCACCAGGGCGGAACCCATGTTGCCGCCGCCGACCACGGCGAGCGGTGTGCGAACCGTTGTCATACGGTCACGTTAGGTCGCGGCTGCCCGCCCGCCTCGCTGCGTGTCCCGGGCGATGGTGGCCCAGCCGGATCGGTGTGGGATCCGACCTCCCTCACGTGGTCGATCCGACCGGACCGGCGGAGAGGGTGCGCCCGCCGGGGTCCGGGGGAAGATGACCGATCGAGCCGGGTGATCAGCGATCGACGACGCGGCTCGCGAAACCGATCCGCAGGAGTGGCCGGAACACCTGCTCGACCGTCGCGTAGAGCGTGCCGAGTATCCGATCGACCTCATCGGCGCGGACCGCGGCGTCGACGAGCTCGCCGCGCAGGTAGACCGCGTCCTCCGCGCCGATCGAGAAGTGCGCGCCGACCATCGAGTCGTTACGGCGGAGCAACTGCTCGTTGAACTCGGCCACGTTCTCCTCGGGGGCCGGCATCACATAGGTCTCGTAGCGAAGGGTGCGCTGTCCGAGGGTCAGCCAGACCGTGATGACGTCCTTCTCCTCACCGGCCATCCGGACATACCAGCGGGGCTCCCCGAAACGGGTGTCGTCGGCGGTGCCCCGGTCGACCGCGAGAACGATCTGGTGTTCCTCGTGGAAACGCTCGAGGGCGGCGTCGATGACGGCGACCAGATCGGCCACGTCCGCGGGCGAGTTGAGTTCGCTCACTGGCAGACCACCTGGGACCGGTCGATCACCGCCCGGTAGGTGGCGAGCAGGCGTTCCGCGGCGGCCCGCCAGGTGTACGCGGTGGATCGCAGCGAGGCGCTCATCGACATCGAGGTCGCCATGGCCGGGTCGTCGAGGATCGCGTCGATCGCCGCGGCGAACGTCGAGGGTCGGCGGTCGTCAACGAGGAAGCCGGACTCGCCGTCGTCGACGAGCGACAGCAGGCCGCCGACCGCGCTCGCCACCACCGGGGTGCCGCAGGCGCTCGCCTCGAGCGCCACCAGGCCGAAGCTCTCGCTCCGGCTCGGCACGACGACGACATCAGCGGCCCGGTAGTAGGTGGAGAGCAGGTGGTGGGCCTGCGGGGGCCGGAACGTCACCCGGTCGCCGAGACCGAGATCGTCGACGAGCCCGACCATGCGCTCGACCTCCTCGCCGCCGTCGATGCCGCTCGCACCACCGACGACGATCAGTCGCGCCTCCCGATGGCTCGAGAGCGCCAGGGCGCGGATGGCGACGTCGGTGCCCTTCAGCGGCTGGATGCGTCCCACGAACACGATGAGGGGCGCATCGCCATCGATGCCGATCGCGCGACGGGCGCCGGCCCGGTCGCCGGGGGTGAAGAAGGCGTGCTCGACACCGGGGGACACGATCTCGAGACGGCCGGCCGGGTCGCCGTAGTGGAACCGGAAGTCGTTGGCCTCGGCCTCGCAGGAGACGCAGACCGCATCGGCGCAGCCGATCACCTCGGCCTCAGCCCGGTCGCGTTCCATCGACTCGATGTCGCCGCCGGAGGCCTTCACCCTCGCGAGGGTGTGGAAGGTGGTGACGAAGGGGATGTCGAGACGGTGCTTGAGGCGATGGGCGACGATCCCGCTCATCCAGTAGTTGGCGTGGACGACGTCGACTCCGCCGCGGGCGGTGATGTCGGCGGCGACGGCCTCGGTGAACTCGTCGAGGACGTCGGGCAGCGCCTCCTTGGGCAGGTGGTGCGGGCCGGCCTCGATGTGGACCACGAGATGGCCGGGTTCGACGAGCACCTCGCGCGGGAGGTCGGCCCGGTCGGCCCGGGTGTAGGTCACGCAGTCGACGCCGAGGTGCGCGAGGGCCGAGACGGTCTCGAGCACGTAGACGTTCATGCCTCCGCTGTCACCCGAACCCGGCTGGGCGAGCGGGGAGGTGTGCATCGAGATGATTGCGGCTCTCACGTCTCCCCTCCTCCTGTCAGGCTCGATCCACGGCCGATCGGCCGTGCATGAGGGAACGCTATTGGGGGTCGTTTCCATTCCCGTCGGCGAAGAGCGAGTCGACGTCGACCTCCCCGTCGCGGTAGCGCCGCGCGAGCTCAGCGCTCAGCGCGTCGATCCGCTCGAACCGCTGGCGGCGATCGTCGGAAATGGCACGCTCGAAGCTCTCGAGAGCAGCCACGAGGGCCGACAACTCGTCATCGGTGAGACCACCGAGTCGCGAGAAACCGTTGTCGGCGCAGATGCGGTCCAGTTCGAGGGCTCGCTCGTCGTCACCCATGTCGAAGCGTTCCTCGCGCGGAGGCCGGGGGGCGCCGGTCGACGTGGTTCGGGGACGGAGCTGGTTGGAGAGCACCCGACGCAGCTCGCCGGAGATGTCGGGGTCGACGGCCTCGACGACACCCTGGGCGGCGAGCACCCGACGGGCCGCCTCGGCCCGGGCGAGATCGAGTCGGGCCTGCGCGGCGCGGCGCACATACGACACGACGTCGTCGGCGTCCTGGAGCGCAGAGCGCTCCGCCCGCAGATCGGCGAGGCTGAGCGACCCCGGATTGATCGGCCCGGCGTCGCTCATTCGGCGCCTCCGGAGACGGGTGGCAGCACCGCGATCTCGTCGTCGGTGCCCACCGGGTCGCCCGACTCGGCGGGATCGCCGTTCACCCAGATACGGCATGTCGGCAGCACCTCGGCGAATCGTTCGCCGTAGCGGTTCACGGCCTCGGCGAGCACCGAGGCGACATCGCCGGCCTCCACGGTGTCATGACCGGTTCCGGCCGCCTCCCGGGCGGCTGCGAACAGTCTGAGCACCGGCACGACGACATCGTACCCATCGACCCGGATCCCCTCGGGCGACCGCCGCTACCCTCACCGCGCGTGGATCCGGTGGTGGACATCGACTCGAGCGAGGCCTCCCTCCTCGTGCTCCGTCACGGTCAGAGCCTGTGGAACGCTCGCGCGAAGTGGCAGGGCAGCGCCGACATCGATCTGAGCGATCTCGGTCGCGAGCAGGCGCGGCGCGCGGCGATCGCGCTCATCGACGCCGACCTCCGTTTCGCCGGGGTCGTGTCGAGCCAGCTCTCACGGGCCGCGGAGACCGCGAGGATCATCGCCGCTCATCTCGATCTCGATGCGCCCTTCGTCGACGACCGCTGGCGGGAGGCGCACGCCGGTGAATGGCAGGGCCTGACGCCCGATGAGATCCGTCGCGACTGGCCCGGTTTCCTCGAGGAGCACCGCCGCCCGCCCGGATTCGAGCCGGTTGAGGAGGTGGTGCAGCGCACCTCCGAGACCGCTCTCGAGTTGCTGCGCTCGGCCGCGGGTGGGCCTCCCGTGCTCGTGGTGTCGCACTCCGGAGTGATCCGGGCCCTCCGCCGACATCACGGGCTGTCGGCTGATCGGGTTCCGAACCTCGGCGGGACCTGGCTGCACCTCGTCGAGGGTCAACTCGTCGTCGGCGACGATTTCGACCCGCACGCCGCCCCCGCGTCGAGCGGTTTCGATGAGGATGCCGGCGACGAGCAGCCTCGGGTCGGCCGGTAACCTCCCGTACTCGTGGGAACCGAGAAACGGGAACGCAAGAAGGCGAACCGGGCTGCCCGTCAGCAGCGCGAGGTGCGCCGCGACCGGTTGATCGGCCTGCGACGCCGGGCCGTCCGTTGGGGCGTGATCGTCGTTGGGGCCGTCGCCGCGGTGGTGGCGATCGCCGCGATCGGCGGGGCCTTCTCCGACGACTCCGAGCAGGCGAACCAGCGTGTCGACGATCCGACCACCGAGGTGGTCGAGGACGTGAGCACCGTGACCGCCGGCGAGGAGTCCACCGCCGAGGCCTGCCCGCCCACCGACGGGTCGGCCGCCCAGCGCCGCGAGTTCGACGCCTATCCGCCGATGTGCATCGACGAGGCCGGTTCGTACTCGGCCGTCATCGAGACCAACTTCGGTTCGATGACCGTCGAGCTCGACGCCGATGCCGCCCCGCTGACGGTCAACAACTTCGTGACGCTCGCCCGCTACGGCTACTTCAATGACACCGTCTGCCACCGGATCATCCCCGACTTCGTGGTGCAGTGCGGCGATCCGACCGCGACCGGCACCGGCGGGCCCGGTTACCGGTTCCCCGACGAGCTCCCGGCTGCCGGCGACTACCAGATCGGCTCGCTCGCCATGGCGAACAGCGGTCCCGACACGAACGGCAGCCAGTTCTTCATCATCTCGGGTGATCGCGGCGCGGCCCTGCCGCCGAACTACAGCCTCTTCGGTCAGGTCACCGCAGGTCTCGACGACACCGTTCCGGCCCTCGACGCGGTCGGCAACCCGGAGTCGAACGGCGTACCTCCGCTCGAGGAGGTCCGCATCTCGTCGGTGACCATCACCGAGGGCTGAGCCGTCGTCAGCGGCCGGAGTGGCCGAAGCCGCCGCCGCGGTCGTCCCCACCGAGTTGGTCGACCTCGGTCCACGCGACCCGTTCCACCCGTTGGATGACGAGTTGCGCGATGCGGTCCCCTCGTGAGAACTCGAAGACCTCGGTGGGGTCGGTGTTGACGAGCACCACCTTGATCTCTCCGCGGTAGGCGCAGTCGATGAGTCCGGGGGCGTTCACCACGCTGATCCCGTGACGGAGCGCGAGGCCCGAGCGCGGCAGCACGAACCCGGCGTATCCGAGCGGGATGGCGATCGCGATACCGGTCGGCACCAGCAGACGGCCGCCGCCGGGTGCCAGCGTCCCGCCCTCGCGGGCATGGAGGTCGAGCCCGGCGTCGCCCTCGTGGGCATAGGTCGGCAGCGGGAGGTCGGGGTCGAGGCGCACGATCTCGATGCCGACGCCGTCGTTGGCCGTCCCCGCCGAATCGTCGGCTGGCCGCTCCGCAGGAGACTCGCTCACATGACGAGCGTAGGCTCCGACGGGTGACGGGACGCCCGCCCTCGGTCGATGCACTGGCGCGCACGATGCGCGACCTGCCCCGCGCCGGACGACTCCCCCATGCCGTCCTGGTCGATCTGGCCCGCTCTGCGATCGCCGCTGGCGACTGGTCGGAGCCGACGATCCAGTCGTCGATCGACCGTTTCGCTGACGCCCTCGTCACCGAGGTGGTCAACGGGACCGGTGTGCTGCTCCACACCAACCTCGGTCGCGCCCCGCTTCCGGCGTCGGTCCGTTCGCGGACCGTCGAACTCGATCTCGGCACCGGTCGACGCGGTTCTCGCCAGACCGGTATCGGTCGTCTGCTCGGCGTGCTCTGCGGTGCGGAGAGCGCGCTGGTGGTCAACAACAACGCGGCAGCCGTGATGCTGGTGGCAGCGGCGCTCGCCGACGGGCGCGAGGTGGCGGTGAGTCGTGGTGAGGCCGTCGAGATCGGTGGTGCCTTCCGCGTACCGGAGGTCATCGAGCGGTCGGGGGCTCGTCTCGTTGATGTCGGCACCACGAACCGGACTCGCGCCGATGACTACCGGCGCGCGATCGGGCGCCCGGGCGCCGATATCGCGCTCATCCTCAGCGTCCATCCCTCGAACTACCGCATCGAGGGGTTCACCGAGCGGCCGGAGGTGCGCGAGCTCGCCGCCCTCGGCGTGCCGGTCGCCGTCGACATCGGGAGCGGCCTCGCGGATGCCGACACCCCGTGGCTCGATGGCGCGCCACCGGCCTGGTTGGCCGACGAGCCCGCGGCCCGTCAGACGTTGGCAGCGGGCGCTGATCTGGTCACGTTCTCCACCGACAAACTCCTCGGCGGACCGCAGGCCGGCGTGATCGCCGGTCGGGCCGAACTCGTCGCGAAGTGCGCCCAGCATCCGCTCATGCGCGCGATGCGTCCGGGTTCGCTGGTCATCGAGGCCTTGCAGACCACGGTGACCGCTCTCCTCGATCGACGCCCTGACGACGTCGCGTTCTGGGCGATGGCCTCGATGCCACTCGATGCGGTCCGGTCGCGGGCCGAGCGACTCGCGGCCTCGTGTGGTGACGCGGTCGAGGTGGTCGAGGTCGAGTCGTTGCCCGGTGCGGGGTCGGCGCCCGGTCGCGGTATCGCGTCGGTCGGGGTGTCGTTCGACGGTGACCACTCGGTCGCCCTGCGCCGCTGCGAGGTGCCGGTGATCGCCAGGGTCGAGTCGGGCCGCACGGTGATCGACCTGCGATCGGTCGCTCCGGCCGACGACGAGTTGGTGACGGCGGCGATCCTGTCCGCGCTCCGATGAGTGCCGGTGCGGATGTGACAACGGTGGTCGATCCGCACCGCATCGTCGTGACCGCCGGCCATGTCGATCACGGCAAGTCGTCACTCGTGCGGGCGTTGACCGGTACCGATCCCGACCGGTTGGCCGAGGAGCACCGACGCGGGCTGACCCTCGAGCTTGGTTTCGCCTTCACCGAGATCGACGGTTGTGGGTTGTCGTTCGTCGATGTTCCGGGACACGCGCGCTACGTGCACAACATGCTCGCCGGTGTCGGCGCGCTCGATCGCGACTCGTCGGCGGTGCTGTTCGTGGTGGCGGCCGACGAGGGGTGGATGGCCCAGACCGAGGAGCATCTGCGGATCCTCGACCTGCTCGGCGCCACCCATGGGGTGATCGCGTTGACCCGGGCCGATCTGGTCGAGGCCGATGCTCGCGAGCGTGTCGCGGGCTCACTCGAGGGGAGGATCGCTGGCACCTTCCTCGCTGGGGCGCCGGTGGTTCCGGTGTCCTCGGTGACCGGGGAAGGGCTCGATGATCTCCGTCGTGCCCTCGTCGACACCGTCGGTCGTCTGACCCCTCCGACCGATCGCGGTCGGGCGCGCCTGTGGGTGGACAGGGCCTTCACCGCGACCGGTTCGGGAACGGTCGTGACCGGAACGCTCACCGGTGGGGTGTTGCGGGTTGACGACGCGGTGGAGGTCGGTCCTCGACGGCGGGCGGCGAGGGTGCGCGGACTCCAGTCGAACGGCCGCGAGTTGGCCGCGGTCGGCCCGGGCGGCCGGGTGGCCATCGCGCTCTCGGGGATCGACCGCGACGAGGTCGAGCGCGGTGACGCGGTGATCGCGCCCGACCGCTGGTGGCACACCTCGACGGTCGACGCCTCGGTGGTGGTGCTCGATGATCTTCCCCATGAGGTGTCCCGACGGGGGGCGTTCACCTGGCACATCGGTTCGCGCTCGGTGCCGGTGAGGATCCGGGTGCTCGGTCAGGAGGCCCTCGGCCCGGGCGCCGAGGGATTCGTGCGGATCCACTCGCCGGTCGATCTGCCGCTGCTGCCGGGTGATCGGTTCGTGCTGCGCGAATCGGGTCGCGACGAGACCGTGGCCGGTGGGGTCGTGCTCGATGTCGATCCGATCCGACGGGCCTCGGAGGCGAGACCCGATGGCGATCCACGACGGCTCGTGGTTGAGCGCGGCGCGGTCACGGTTGACGACCTGCTGGCGCGTCTCGGCGTCGACGCCCTTCCCGAGTCGCTCAGCGGTTTGCGTGTCGGTGACTGG
The DNA here is from genome assembly GCA_010024485.1 of Actinomycetota bacterium. Classification (GTDB taxonomy): domain Bacteria; phylum Actinomycetota; class Acidimicrobiia; order Acidimicrobiales; family Ilumatobacteraceae; genus Casp-actino5. The sequence goes on from RGGX01000032.1 coordinate 8,444, forward strand.
TTGCTCTCCGAGGAGCGTCTCGCCGAGGTCGCTGCCCGTTTGGATGCGCTCACCGAGGACCCGGCCGGTGTCGACCTCGCCTCGCTCACCGATGTCGAGCGGGCGGTCGCGGTCACCCGGGACGGTCTGGAGACGGCGGGGAACCGGTTGCGTCGGATGGGCATGGTCGACCCGGATCAGCAGCGGGTCCTCGATCATTTGCGCGAGGGAGGCATGACGCCGTCGGATGTCGCCGACGGTGATCGTCGGGCGGTCGGTGACCTGGTGCGCTCCGGGGCACTGGTGCGTTCCGAGGGGGTGACGTTCCATCCCGATGCGATCGATGCGGCGGTGACGGTCGCCCGGGAGTTGCTGCGAGCCGCTCCGGAGGGGTTCACGGTCTCGGTGTTCCGCGAGGCGACGGGCACCACTCGCAAGTTCGCACTGCCGTTGCTCGCCGAGTTGGATCGACGCGCCATGACTCGTCGGCGCGGGGATCAGCGCATCGCCGGCCCGCGCCTCGACGACTGACGGTCGCGGTCAGCGCCGGTAGTCGCGGGCTGCTCCCTCGAGGGGTTCGACCTCGAGGGTGATGCCGTCGATGGCGACCACGCGGATCGTGTCGCCGGCTTCGACCGGTGTGGCGCGGTTGGTGCGGGCCCGCCATTCGGCGTCGCCGACGCGGACGATGCCGTCGGGGGCGACGGCGCTCACCACGGTTCCCTCGGAGCCGATCATCCAGTCGCGGCCGATGGTCGGGGTGGCGAATCGGGTGCGGGTCATGGAGGGCATGCCGACGATGTAGGTGAGCATGACGCCGCCGATGCCGGCGATGAGGGTGAGCCAGGAGGGGCGCAACGAGGTGCCGGGCAGCGGTTCGAAGAGCCAGAGGCTGCCGACGATGGTGGAGGTGATGCCGATGCCGGTCCACACCCGAGGCAGTCCGACCTGCACGTCGATGGCGAAGGCGACAGTCGCGGCGACGAGCAGAGCCACGGCCCAGCCGCGGGCGGGCAGCACGTCGAGTCCGTACGCCGACAGCAGGGTGCTGACGATGCCGACCACGGCGGCGACACCGACACCGGCGGTGAAGAACTCGAACAGGAGGAGCCCGAGTCCGACGAGGAGCAGGAGGTAGGCAACGGGCGGGCTGGCGACGGTGTGGAAGAGCTGGTCGATGAGGCCGGGCTTGGAGAACCGTGGCACGGCGGTGGTGGTGCGCTGGACGGTTCCGTCGTCGGTGATCTGCTCCTCGGTGGTCTCGAGCACGATGCCGTCACCCTCGTAGCCGTCGAGGGCGTCGAGCATGTTGGCGATCGTCGCGATGCCCTCGTCGGAGATGCGTTGGCGGAACACGCCGAGCGCTCGGGCGTCGGAGAGTCCGACGGATCGGCCGATCAGGGATTCGAGGGCCGCGACGGCCGCGGGGTCGGTCGCGGCGATCGGGTTGTCGATGGAGGTGTCGAGGTAGCCGACCTCGGCTCCGGGAGCCATTCCGGAGACGTCGGCGACCGACAGCAGGTGGACGGCACCTCCGAGGAGTCGGGCGCCGGTCGGGCCGACCCAGACGGCGACCGGTCGGGGGGCGTCGGCGATGGTCGCGAGGAGGTCGGTGAACTCCTCGTCGTCGATGACGACCCCTCGGCTGTTGACCTGCAGGACGAGGGCTTGGCTTCCGTTGGTGGCGAGGTCGGTCACGGCGTCGCTGATCTCCGAGGCGACGACGGGGTCGATGAATCCGTCGACCTGGAGGACGTCGACGGGGGCGACGGCGGCCCCATCGGACTGTGGGTCGTCCTGGGCGGCGGCCGGGGTGACGGCGAGGGCGACGGCCGCGGTGGTGACGAGGCCGAGGATGACTGCCTTGAGGGTGGTGCGCACGGGGTCTCCGGTCGATATCGGTCGATGTGGGGGGATGGGTCCGGGGAGCGGATCGAACTGACACGGTAACGCCGACGGCCGGTAGTGTCGCCGCCGTGCACATCCTTCTCGCCACCGATGCCGACTGGATCGTCGATGAGGTCTCCGCGGCGCTCGGAGGTCCCGAC
>RGGX01000311.1 GCA_010024485.1 Actinomycetota bacterium
CGTTCTCACTGTCACCCGAGATATCGATGACAGCACCGGCCCAACCGTTCGACGGTTCGCTCTCGGAAGCCTCGACCGCGCTTGACACCGCCTTCCAGCGATAGCCGGCGAGATCCAGAGTGCGGGCGAGGTCGGCGCCGACCGGGTCGCCGAGGACGACGAGCATCCCCGCGTCGTTGGTCGACCCGATGTCGCTCACGACCGACTCCCACCCCGATCGTTCACAGCGACCCCAGGTACCGGTCGAGTTCGAACTGGCTGACATGCGTCTTGTAGTCGCGCCACTCGCGTCGCTTGTTGCGCAGGAACCACTCGAAGATGTGCTCACCGAGGGCCTCACGGACGAGGTCGGACTCCTCCATCGCCCGGAGCGAATCGGCGAGCGACTGCGGCAACTGGGTGACCCCGAGCTTCGCGAGTTGGGTGTCGTCGAGCTCGAAGAGGTTGGCGTCGGCTTCCACCGGCAACTCGTAGCCCCCAGCGACACCGCGCATGCCAGCGGCCAACATCAGGCTGAAGGCGAGATACGGATTGCAGGTCGGGTCGGGTGACCGGTATTCGATGCGGGTCGCGGTCGGGTTGCCCTTCTTCGGAATCGGCACCCGGATCAGCCCGCTCCGGTTGTTCCGCGCCCAGGACACGTGCACCGGCGCCTCGAAGCCGGGGACGAGACGCTTGTAGGAGTTGACCGTCGGGTTGGTGATCGCGGCGATCTCAGCGGCGTGCACCAGCAGACCGGCCATGAACGACTTGGCGAGCGGAGACAGGTTGTACGGGTCGTCCGGGTCGTGGAAGGCGTTGTCGTCCCCTCGGAAGAGCGACAGGTGGGTGTGCATCCCCGAGCCCTGGACGCCCTCGAGGGGTTTCGGCATGAACGTCGCGTACACCCCTTGGCTGGCCGCCACTTCGCGAACCACCAACCGGAACGTCATCACGCTGTCGGCCATGGTGAGCGCGTCGGTGTGGCGAAGGTCGATCTCCTGCTGGCTCGGCGAGTCCTCGTGGAACGAGTACTCGACCGGGATGCCGAGTTGCTCGAGTTTGCGGATCGTCTGCTTCCGCAGATCGCCGGAGGCGTCGCGGGTCGTCAGGTCGAAGTACCCACCGGCGTCGAGGGGCCGCGGCGGATGCCCCGGCACCGGTGGCTCGAAGTAGAAGAACTCGATGTCGGGGGCGATGTAGAAGGTGAGACCCTCGGCATGGGCGGCCTGTACGTGCCGTCGGAGCACCTGACGGGGATCGCCGTGGAACGGCGTGCCGTCGAGATGGTGGATGTCACAGAACACCCGGG
>RGGX01000312.1 GCA_010024485.1 Actinomycetota bacterium
GAGACGCCGCTGGTGCGGGTGCTGGCGCGCATGGAGCATCTCGGGATCGAGGTCGACGTGGACGCGCTCCGCGCGATCGGCGACCGGCTCCGAGCCGAGGTTGACGAGCTGGCGGCGCGTCTGCGTGAGGAGGCGGGTCATCCCGACCTCAACCTCAACTCGCCGACCCAACTGCGTCAGTTGCTCTACGAGGAGCGCGGTCTCTCCCCGGCGGGGGTCCGCAAGACGAAGTCCGGTTACTCGACCGATGCCCAGACCCTCGAGAAGCTGCGTGAGCAGTGGCCCGAGTTCATCGAGCCACTGTTGCGCCATCGAGAGGTCGACAAGCTCCGGGGGACCTACGGGGAGGGTCTGCTGGCCGAGGTGGCCGCGGACGGTCGGATCCACGCCACCTTCCATCAGACGGTTGCGCGAACCGGACGTCTCTCGAGTGACCGCCCGAACCTGCACAACATCCCGGTCCGCACCGAGGAGGGACGGGTGTTCCGCACCGCCTTCCGTCCGACCGAGGGGCATCGTCTCCTGGTTGCCGACTACAACCAGATCGAGTTGCGCTGTATCGCGCATCTCGCCGCTGATCCGGGGCTGATCGCCGCGTTCACCGCCGGGGAGGACATCCACCGCGCCACCGCGGCGCGGGTCTTCGAGGTGGATCCGGGTGATGTGACCGTCGATCAGCGGTCGAAGGCGAAGATGGTCTCCTACGGGCTCGCCTACGGGATGGAGGCCTACGGGCTCGGTCAGCGTCTGGCGATCCCGACCGATGAGGCAGCAGGCATCCTCGCCGCCTATTTCGAGGCCTTCCCGAATGTGCGCGAGTACATGGACACCACGGTGGCCGAGGCCCGCACCAACGGCTTCACCGAGACCCTGTTCGGTCGGCGTCGTCCGGTTCCCGAGTTGCTCGACTCGAACTGGCGAGTCCGTCAGGCCGGTGAGCGTCAGGCGATGAACGCGGGCATCCAGGGTCTCGCTGCCGACATCTTCAAGGTGGCGCTGGTTCGTATCGATGAGGCGCTCGACTCGGCCGGCCATTCGGCGCGTCTGGTCCTGCAGGTGCACGACGAGGTGCTCGTCGAGGTTCCCGAGGACGAGTGCGACGCGGTCGGTCCGTTGGTCATCGAGTTGATGCGGGGCGCGGCCTCCCTCGATGTGCCGCTCGAGGTCAACGTGGCCTGGGGTGACACCTGGGCCGCGGCGAAGTCGTGACGCCGGTCGACGGTGTCGGAGCCGTCGACGGTCACTGGTTCGAGCCGGTGGCCGAGCATCTCGGCGGCGCCTATCTGCGCT
>RGGX01000313.1 GCA_010024485.1 Actinomycetota bacterium
CCTCCCACCTGCGCATCATCACCCGGCACATCCTTCCCAATGTCGTCGGCGCCGTCACCGTGGAGATCACCCTGTTGCTCGGCTCGGTGATCGTGCTCGAGAGCACCCTCTCGTTCCTCGGTCTCGGCGTGCGTCCACCCGACACCTCCCTCGGACGTCTGGTCGCCGACGCCAAGGGCAACATCGACAACGATCCGCTGCGGGTGCTGACCCCCGGCCTCGTCATCGTCATGATCGTCCTGTGCGTCAACTTCCTCGGCGACGGTCTGCGAGACGCGCTCGACCCCCGGGCGCGCAGCGAGAGGGCGGGCAGCGATGACTGATCCGGTGCTCGTCGTCGAAGGTCTCAACGTCGGCTTCCCATCGAAGGCGGGCGTCGTTCAGGCCGTCAGCGACGTGAGCTTCGAACTCCATGCCGGAGAGGTGCTCGCGGTCGTCGGCGAGTCGGGCTCGGGCAAGTCGGTGACCGCGCTCACCCTCATGCGCCTCCACGCCAAGTCGACCCGTATCTCGGGCCGGGCCACCTTCGAGGGACGAGACCTGCTGTCGCTCTCCGATCGCGACATGCGGGCTGTGCGTGGGGACGACATCGCGATGATCTTCCAAGACCCGATGACCGCGCTGAACCCGGTGTTCTCGGTCGGTTCGCAGATCATCGAGGCGATCCGAACCCACCGCGACGTCTCCAAGCAGGCGGCCCGGGCCCGGGCGATCGAACTGCTCGACCTGGTCGGCGTGCCCGAACCGCGCCGTCGGGTCGACCAGTTCCCCCACGAGTACTCCGGCGGGATGCGCCAGCGGGCCATGATCGCCATGGCGATCGCCAACGAGCCGAAGATCCTCATCGCCGACGAGCCGACCACCGCCCTCGACGTGACGGTACAGGCCCAGGTGATGGAGGTGCTCCGCGACGTCCAGGAGGCCACCGGCTCGGCGATGCTGCTGATCACCCACGACCTCGGCCTCGTGGCCGGCGCGGCCGACCGGGTGCAGGTGATGTACGCGAGCCGACTCGTCGAGACCGGGGGCGTCGACGACATCTTCTACCGCTCGCGCAACCCCTACACCCGTGCCCTGCTCGACTCGATCCCCGATCTCGTGTCCGAGACCGACCGGCTCATCCCGATTCCGGGGAACCCGCCGAGCCTCCTCAACCCGCCCTCGGGCTGCCCGTTCCGACCCCGCTGCTCGATGGCGTCCGAGGTCTGCGCCGACAGCGTCCCGTTGCTCGAGACCGTGGGTGACGGGCACTCGAGCCGGTGTCATCACGCTGACCTGCTCGCAGTGGAG
>RGGX01000314.1 GCA_010024485.1 Actinomycetota bacterium
GTTGTCTTTCCCCCGGCCATCGCTACCCGATTGGTCGACTCAACCAACGCGACGCTGACTCCGCTCGAGTCTCCCGAGCGCTGGTGCGCGATTTTGGAGGCCGCTGCCTTCTCTCCCATTCGGGCACTCATCAAGCCGATGGGACGTCCCGATGTCGTCGCTGACGACCTGCTCGCCACCATCACCCGGCTCGCACCGGCCATCCCGCAGGTGGCGGAGATGTTCGGGGTCGAGGTGCCCGCGGGGGCCCAGATGCCCAAGCCCCTGCGCCCGACCCGACCCGGTCGCCCCGGCCAGGCCAAGCAGGATCGGGGCAAGGGGTCACCTCGTGACCGCCGTGAGACCAAGGGTGCCGACCGGAAGCGCGAGAGCGCACAGAACGACGCGGGGTCATCCGACGGCGGTCGCGTGGACGCCGAGGCCGCCGAGCACATCACGAAGCCCATCGAGCAGGGCGAGGTCAAGGAGACTGTCGCCGAGGAGACTGTCGTCGAGGAGACTGTCGTCGAGGAGGCCGGCGTCGAGGAGGCTGTCGTCGAGGAGGCGGCAGCCGAGGAAGCTTCCGTCGATGAGGTTGTTTCCGACGAGGTCACATCCGACGCCGCCGAGACGAACGACACCCCGTCCGACGCCGACGAGGTGACCTCCGCTGACAGCGCCGAGGGCTCAACCGAGGAATCCAACGACGAGGCCGTCGAGGACTCCTCCGACGAGAAAGCGGCAGAGCCATCCGACGAGGATGAGCTCACCGACAGCTGACTCGTCTCACTCCGGTCGAGCTTCCTAGCATTCTGGGATGAGCGAGATCGTCGAGTACTCCAGTGAGGGTCGCGTCGCGACCATCACCCTGAACCGGCCCGAGGCCCGCAACGCCGTGAACGGCGATGTCGCCCAGGGCCTCGAGGCGGCCATCGATCGGATGGAGGACGATCCCGATGTCTGGGTCGGAATCCTGACGGCCAACACCGAGGGGCAGGAGCGCCCCGTGTTCTGCGCCGGGGCGGATCTCAAGGCGATCAACTCCGGTCAGGCGGCCCAACTTGCGACCGCACGCGGCGGTTTCGGTGGTTTCGTCTACCGGGAACGGCGCAAGCCGGTGATCGTTGCCGTCGACGGTCTGGCCACCGCGGGGGGATGCGAACTCGTCCTGGCTGCCGACCTCGTGGTCGCCACCACCCGGTCCGCCTTCGGTCTCGCCGAGGTCAAGCGGAACCTGGTGGCCGGCGCCGGCGGCCTCTTCCGACTGCCTCGGGCCATCGGTCAGGCCGCGGCGATGGAGGCCATCCTGAC
>RGGX01000315.1 GCA_010024485.1 Actinomycetota bacterium
CTGGCGCTCGCACTTGGCCTCGTCGCGACGTCTGGTTTGCTGCCGCATCTGTTCACCTCCGACATCGCAGTCGTCGACAACGCCAGGGAGGCAGTGGTCATCCTCGGGATCATGCTCATCCCCGGCGCCATCGCCTTCGCCGGTGACGGCGTGCTCATCGGGCTCGGGGACTACCGCTTCATCGGACGGCTCTCCTTCGTGACCCTCCTCGTGGTCTCACCCCTCTACCCCGTACTCGCCCGCGCCGGAGCCGGGTTGGACACGCTGTGGTTGTCCCTGACCGGGTGGATGGTGCTGCGCGCCGTCTCGGTCCATCTGCGCCACCGGCACCTCCTCGACTCACGGCCGGTCTCGCAGACCCCCTGAGTCGTCGGCCTGTCGAAGGGCGTCGCGGCTCTCCCGTGGACCCTCGCCAGCCACCAACTGCACGGTGACGGGATCGGAGCCCACATCCCGGAGCAGATCGGCACCGACCGCCTCATGATCGCGGTACCGCTGCGCGTTGCGGCTGGGCGACACGACGTACCAGACGCGAACGAGGGCGTTCCTCGGGGCATCGACCTTGCCGATGTCGTGGAGCAGTGAACCGGCGATCTCGGCTCGGGTGGAGTTCGGATGAATCGAGAGCGAACGGCGCGCCACACCGATGGCGTGCCTCCGGTCGCCGTTGCCGAGCCGGACCCACAGGGAACGCTCACCCTCCGAGAGATATGTATCCGCCCAGGCCTCATCCGCCGCGGATGGCGGTCGGCGATCAAGTTGCCCGATGAACCGGGAGACGAGGTGCGCCACGCGGTGAATCACGCAACTCACGACTGGGACCTCCGCACCGCCCGGGGGTGTGCCTCGCGGTACACCTCTCGCAGCCGTTCCTGACTGACCCGGGTGTACACCTGAGTGGTGGAGATGGTTGCATGACCGAGCATCTCCTGCACCACCCGTAGATCCGCTCCGTGATCGAGCATGTGCGTCGCACACGAATGCCGCAGGACATGCGGGGACAGCACGGAGGTGACCCCCGCCCGCTCCCCTGCCGCCTTCACGATCAACCAGATGCCCTGACGGGAGATTCGGCCTCCTCGACGATTCAGGAAGACCGCCTCGGCATCACCGCGCCGTCGCCACTCCCTCGGGGCGAGCATCCCGCGGCCGGCGTCGTCGTACCAGGCTTCGAGTGCTCTCGAGGCCGCCGCGCCGAAGGGAACGATCCGCTCCTTGGAGCCCTTGCCGAGGAGCCGGACGAGTCGCCCACGAAGGTCGACATCGCCGATGGAGAGTCCAGCCACCTCA
>RGGX01000316.1 GCA_010024485.1 Actinomycetota bacterium
GTGACGTTCATCGCCCGCCAGAGGTTGCGGCCGCGACGGGTGAGCGACACCTCGACAGCACGGTGATCACCACCGGCCGGGCGCCGACGGCGGGTGACCCAGCCGTCCTCCTCGAGCCGGTCGACCCTGCGGGTCAGGCTTGACAGCGGGAGCAGCAACTCCTCGGAGATCTCCGAAGGGCGTGCCGCGCCTCCGAGGCGTTGAAGCGCCGCGAGCACATCGAACCAGTTCAGTGGGATGTCCCACTCATCCCGGAGGTCCTCATCGACACGCCGCTCGATCTCGGCGACGCGACTCTGGAGCATCCTCCAGGCCGAGAGACGCGTGGCGTCGAGACGCGGCATACCTCACCTCACCCCGGCGTCTCGACTCACAGGGACAGTCTGCCCTCACCTAGCGTGACCCCATGGCGACCACCGGCGATGCTGACCTCTCCCCGGCCTCGGTAGAGGCGATCAACGACATGGTGCGGTCAGCCTTCCCGGGCAGTCGCAACTACTGCCACGAACTCGGGACCGGGTACGCGATCAGTCGACTCGAGGCAGCCGAGGGTGATCTCCGCCCCGGAGGGTTCATCTCCGGACCGACACAGTTCGGCGCTGCTGACGCCGCCCTGTGGTTCGCCACCTTCGTCGGTCTCGGTCGGATGGAGCCCATGGCGTTGACCTCCGAACTCTCGATCAGATTCCTCCGGCCGGCCATCGGATCGGTGCTGTTCGCGCGGGCCGACGTCGACATCGTCACCCGGCGGAGTGTGGTCGGCACCGTCAAGATCTGGTGCGACGACGATGTGGACCGCCCGACCGCGACAGCTCAGGGCACCTACGCGATTCCACTTCCGAAGTGAGCGTGGACGATTCCGCGCCCGGTGAGCGGATCTCGACGGCCGCCGACCCGAGGCTCGCCGACTACCGCAACCTTCGCGATCCACGCGCTCGCCAGCGAATTGAGGGTGACGAGTTCTTCGTCTGCGAGGGGCCGGTCGCCTTCCAACGTCTACTCGCGAGTGAGCACCGACCGAGGTCCGTCCTCGTTCTCGAGCGACGCCTCGGGATGGTCCTCGACCTCTTGGATGGCCGTGACGTGCCAATGCTGGTGGTCGACGAAAAGACGATGCGGAAGGTGACCGGCTTCGATCTGCACCGCGGTGTGGTCGCCGCCGCTGATCGTCTGCCGACGCGTTCCATCGACGAGGTCATCGGGGGCGCGAGACGGATCGTGGTGCTCGAGGGTCTCAACGACCCGGAGAACCTCGGAGCGATCTCGCGCTCGGCCCGCGCGCTCGGAGCC
>RGGX01000317.1 GCA_010024485.1 Actinomycetota bacterium
GGTCGAGCGGTCGGTGGGATGGGGCACGGGAGGTGGCTCTCCCCCATCAGGAACTCGTCGACCCCGGCGGCCGCAGCACGGCCCTCGGCGATCGCCCAGACGATGAGGCTCTGCCCGCGCCCCATGTCTCCGGCCACGAACACCCCGGGTACCGACGACATGTAGCGGTCGTCTCGAGCGACATTGCCCCGGGCGTCGAGCTCGACTCCGAGAGTGTCGAGCCATGAGCCCTTCTCCGGTCCGACGAATCCGAGCGCCAGGAACACGTAGTCGGCGGGAATCTCCCGTTCGGTTCCCTCGACGGGCTGGAAGCGGCCGTCGACGAGCTCGACCTCGTGCACCAGCAGTGCCCGCACATTGCCCTCACCGTCGTCGAGGAAGCGCTCGGTGTTCACCGAGTAGATCCGCTCCCCACCCTCGGCATGAGCCGAGGTCACCTTGTAGACCATCGCGTACTGCGGCCAGGGGTTGGACCCCGCCCGCTCCTCCGGGGGCCTCGGCATGATCTCGAGTTGCGTGACCGAGGCCGCCCCCTGCCGGTGCGCGGTACCCAGGCAATCGGCGCCGGTGTCTCCACCACCGATGATCACGACGTGACGGTCCCGCACGTCGATGGGCGACGACTCCATATCGCCGAGCTGCACCCGGTTGGCCAGGGGGAGGTACTCCATGGCCTGGTGGATGTTGCGGAGTTCCCGCCCGGGAACGGCGAGGTCCCGCCATGCCGTGGCGCCGCAGGCGAGGACCACCGCGTCGTTCGACGCGGTCAGCACATCGATGTCGATGTTCTCACCGACGATCGCGCCGGTTCGGAACTCGGTCCCCTCGGCCGCCATCTGCTCGAGACGGCGATCGATGTGGCGCTTCTCCATCTTGAACTCGGGGATGCCGTAGCGCAGCAGACCGCCGATGCGGTCGGCGCGCTCGAGCACCACGACCTCGTGACCGGCCCGGGTGAGCTGCTGCGCGGCGGCGAGTCCGGCCGGGCCCGAGCCGATCACCGCGACCCGCTTGCCGGTCCGGACCGACGGCACCTGCGGGGTGACCCATCCCTGCTCGAAGGCGTGGTCGATGATCTCGACCTCGACCTGCTTGATCGCGACCGGGGGCTGGTTGATGCCGAGGACGCAGGCCGACTCGCACGGAGCGGGACAGAGCCGACCTGTGAACTCTGGGAAGTTGTTCGTCGCGTGGAGACGGTCGAGGGCGGCACGCCAGTGCTCCCGATAGACGAGATCGTTCCAGTCGGGAATCAGATTGCCGAGCGGGCACCCGTTGTTGCAGAACGG
>RGGX01000318.1 GCA_010024485.1 Actinomycetota bacterium
CTCCGGCGAGGCGGAACATGTCGGCGATCAGACGGGCGGTGATCGGCTCGCGTCCCTCGGCCTTGCGGTCCTGACGGGCGTAGCCATAGAAGGGGCACACCGCGGTGATGCGCTTGGCTGAGGCCCGCTCGGCGGCGTCGATCATGGTGAGCTGCTCCATGATCGAGTCGTTCACCGAGCGACCGTCGATCCCGTAGTGACTCTGCATGATGAAGACATCGGTGCCGCGCACGCTCTCGGCGAACCGGGGGCGGATCTCACCGTTGGAGAACTCGACGATGTTCGGATTGCCGAGCGACATGCCGAGATGGGAGGCCACCTCCTCCGCCAGCGTCGAATGGGTCCGACCGCTGTAGACCGCGAGCTTCTTCGTGGTGACCTTCTCGAGTGGTTCCAAGTGTCTGCTCTCCTCGCCCCCGGGGCATCGCGTTCAGCGGTCGTCGGAGGCAGTGTAGAACGTGCCGCTCACCCCGCTTGAAGGCACGGTGGCTCCGGCGGGCAGGTGGGCGAACGGTCCGACGTGGGCAGCGTCGCCGACAGTGGCGCCGGCACCCACGGTGTTCTCCACCACGCACTCGCGTCCGACGACGCAGTCCTCGAGATGGGTGAACGGCCCGATCCGCGAGCCGTCACCGACCGAGGTGGTTCCGCGGAGGATGGTTCCCGGGTAGAGGGTGACGTCGGTCCCGATCGTCACGGTGACGTCGAGGAAGGTCTGTCGCGGGTCGAGCATCGTGACCCCCTCGCTCAACCAGTGACGATTCGTGCGGTTGCGCATCTCCCGTTCAGCGAGGGCGAGTTGCCACCGGTCGTTCACTCCCTGGGTCTCTGCCGGGGACACACGGACGCAGCCGACCCGATGACCGAGGTCGGCCAACTGGGCGATCACGTCGGTCAGGTAGTACTCGCCCTGGGAGTTGTCGGCGTCGAGGTTGCGCAGCGCCGGTCCGAGCAGGTCACGACGGAAGGCGTAGACACCGGTGTTCCACTCCTTGATGTCGAGCTCCTCCGGGCTCGCATCCCGCTGCTCGACGACGCGCAGCACCCGTCCGTCCGCCGCCCGGACCACCCGTCCGTAGCCGGTCGGGTCGTCGAGGGTGCTGGTGAGCACCGTGGCCGCATTCCCGTTCTCCTGATGGGAACGGGTCAACTCGGCGAGGGTCTCGGCGCGGAGCAGGGGAGTGTCACCGGGCAGGACCAGGACGACCGAGTCGTCGTAGTCGTCGCCGTCGAGGCACGCCATCCCGACCGCAGTCGCATCGCCCGTCCCGTTCTGCTCGACCTGCTCG
>RGGX01000319.1 GCA_010024485.1 Actinomycetota bacterium
CGACACCGAGCGCACCCATGAAGGTGTCGTCGGCACCGAGCGCGGCCACCTGGTCGGCGTCCAGCCGGTCGATCGCCTCGAGGGGGTGACGGCCCGCCTCAGCGGTCGGAAGCGCCGCGAGCACCCGCACGGCGTGGCGGTCCCACGTCCAGCGGTAGTTGCCGGCGACACGGCGCAGTTCTTCGAGGATCTCGTCGGGGGTCACTAGGGGGCTCCTGGGGTGGAACCCGTGACGCTAGTGGCCGTCGGTCCGAGGCTCGAAAAGGCCCTCGGGCGCTGTCGTATCGGCTGACCATGGGATCGGGCTCAACTAGTCTCACGATTTCCGATCATGAACTTCGTACCTCCATCTGAACATCAGGTGTTGGTGTTCCTGGTCCAGTTGGCGGTGCTCCTCGCACTCGCTCGACTGCTCGGCCAGGCGTGCAAACGCCTCGGACAACCCGCGGTCGTCGGCGAACTGGCTGCCGGTGTGCTGGTCGGACCGTCGGTGCTCGGGCGGATCTCACCGGACGCCTTCGACTGGCTGTTCCCGGCCGACAGCGTGCAGTCCGGGATGCTCTTCACGGTCGGCTGGCTCGGTGTGATGCTGCTCCTCGTCACCACCGGCTTCGAGACCGACCTCACCCTCATCGGGCGCCTCGGTCGCGCGGTGCTCTGGGTGACGGTTGGATCCCTCGTCATCCCCTTCGCGTTCGGGGTCGGTGGCGGAGCGTTGATCCCCGACACGTTCCTCACCGTGGGGGAGGACCGGGTCATCTTCGCGCTCTTCCTGGCCACGGCGCTCACCATCTCGTCACTGCCGGTGATCGCGACGATCCTCGCCGACCTCCGTCTGCTCCGACGCAACTTCGGGCAGCTCACCATCGCCGCCGGGATGGCGAACGATGTGGTCGGCTGGATCCTCCTCGGTCTCATCGCCGGGCTGGTGTCGACCGGACAGTTCGAGGTCGGCGACTTCTTGACCACCCTCGGCGGGCTCGTGGTGTTCCTCGTCATCGCCGTGGCCCTCGGCCAGCGCATCGTCGACCGGGCGCTGCTCGCGATGCGGCGCACCTCGGTCGGCACCGCCGGCTGGTTGACCATGGCGATCGTGATCTCGGTCGGTCTCGGGGCGATCACCCAGGCCCTCGGGGTGGAGGCCGTGCTCGGCGCGTTCGTTGCGGGCATCCTCCTCGGTCGCTCGCGCTACACCCGTCATGACGTCGAGGAGCAGATCGAGACCGTCACCTCCTCGTTGCTCGCCCCGGTGTTCTTCGCCACCGCCGGACTC
>RGGX01000320.1 GCA_010024485.1 Actinomycetota bacterium
GTCGGTCACCGGGCTGCCGGAGGTGGCACCGGGGGACGATCTCGCCGTCCTGATCGCCGGCGCGATCGACCTGGTCGACGGCGACATCGTGGTCGTGACCTCCAAGATCGTCTCCAAGGCCGAGGGCCGTGTCGTCGACCTGGTCGATGTGACCCCCTCGCCCTTCGCTGACGACTGGGCGTCTCGCTGGGAGAAGGACCCCCGCGTCGTCGAGGTCGTCCTCACCGAGTCGCGACGCATCGTGCGTCAGATCGGGCCGGTGCTCATCACCGAGACCCGTCACGGGTTGGTGTGCGCCAACTCGGGGGTGGATCAGTCGTCGAGCGGAGCCCACGACCGGGTGGTCGTGCTCCCCGAGGACCCGGACGCCTCGGCCCGGGGTATCCGCAAGGGGCTGCGCGCCGCCGTCGGAGTGGATGTCGCGGTGATCGTGAGCGACACCTTCGGTCGCCCGTGGCGGGAGGGTCAGACCGATGTCGCCATCGGCATCGCCGGCATGCATCCCCTCCGGTCGTACATCGGGGAGGTCGACCCGCATGGGCACGAGTTCAGAGTCCAGGAGCTCTGCGTCGCCGACGAGCTCGCCTCGGCCGCCGAGCTGGTGAAGGGGAACACCTCACGGGTGCCCGTGGCCGTGGTCCGCGGCTTCGAGCACGAGGTCGACGAGCAGGCGACCATGTCGCTGGTGGTGCGCGATGCCGAGCGCGACCTGTTCCGGTGACCGGGCCGATCGCGACGACCAGCGTGCGACAATGACGGCATGAGACTGAGGGACGACTATCCGATCGGAGTCGGACTCGCCGACGATCCGGTCGTATGGGTCATCGATGACTTCCTCTCCAGTGATGAGCGCGCCGGGATCATCGAGGTGGCTCGCCCGCGACTCGAGACCGCCAAGGTGACCTCGACGAAGGTCAACACCACCTCGACGGCTCGCACCGGCTCGGTCGCGTGGGTCCGCTACGCCGATTCGCCGACCGTCACCGATGTCGTCAACCGGGTGAGCGAACTGGTCGAGATCCCGGTCCACCACAGCGAGTCGATGCAGGTCGTCCACTACGCCGAAGCGCAGGAGTACCGCCCACACTTCGATGGCTGGGACCTGTCGACGGAGAAGGGCCGACTGCGCACCGAGAACGGCGGCCAACGGGTGCTCACCGCGCTGATGTACCTCAACGAACCGGCCGGAGGCGGGGGTACGTCGTTCCCCAAACTCGAACTCGAGGTGGAAGCGAAGCCGGGGCGGCTCGTCATCTTCCAC
>RGGX01000033.1 GCA_010024485.1 Actinomycetota bacterium
TCAGCGTGGATGAGATCGAGCAGTCGCCGCTCTCAACGACCGATTCGGGAGCGGTCGTCGTGGTCGTCGTCTCAGGGACCGCCGTCGTCGAAGCCGGCGCGATGGTGGTCTCGGGAACGGTCGACTCGATCACCTCGACGGTGGTGGTCACCGCGGCAGCCTCGGCGACCGGTTCGGTCTCGTCGGACGCCCCACAGGAGACGGCGACCGAGGCGGCGAGGAGCAGCACGATCCGCCGATCCATGACCCGAGACGCTATCGACGCGCCCACCTCCTCGGGTCGCACCGCTCAGTCGAGGGGTTCGGGCGACATGAACGCCACCGCGGTGCCGAGTCCGGCGGCGCGCTCGACGGTCGCGATCCTCCGACCCGGCTGCACGGCGTCTCGCGCCGGCGCGATCAGACCCCGGGCGTTGGCGACCACCGCGTCCAGGTCGGGAACGGTGAGCACGAACCCCCACAGCGATGTGGGTGCGCCGGGGCGCTCCACCAGTTCGAGGATGGTGCCGCCTCGGCCAAGGCGGTGGAAGCCCTGACGGACCTGACCGGTGTCTCGGATGCGGCGGAGCCCCTCACCGGTGAGGTGTTCCACAGCGCCCGAGGTGCGCTCGATCGAGTCGGTGACGACGACGACGTGATCGATCGACGCGCCATGAGCCGGTGTGGATCCGGGCTCCGTGTGATCCACCTCCGGTTCGACGACTCGGACGGGCACCCCGTCGCAGTCGAGATCACTGCCCTCGTCGGACGACTCGAACTCCCAGGACAGCCTTTCCAACGGGGGATCCAGCCATCGCAGGCCGGTCGGGGCGAGACGGAGCGCGCCGTCGAGACTTCGAAGGAGTTCGGGGACGACCGCGTCCCATGCGGACGGGGAACCCGGGAGGATGAGGTTGCTCAGCCGAATCGTCACGGCCGGAGCATGGGAACGTCGGAGACCGGGGTCGGCGTCAGCCGCGACCCATGTTCGGGCGCTTGCCGTGGTTCGCCTTGGAGCGACGCAGGCGCGCCTTGCGCTTCTTGGTCTTCTTCGACATAGGACGGCGAGTCTACGGCCGTCGGTCGGTCTCGCAACCGGCCCACCGGGGTGGATCCGACGGAATAGTCCGAACCTCCCGGCTGTTGTCATCGGAGCCGAACATGAGCGAGAACACTCTCGCGACGCGTTCTCCGACACGACAGGACACCACGATGAGCACCACCGAACTGACACTCGACACCTTCGAGAGCACCGTGACCGCCGACGGGATCACCTTCGTCGACTTCTGGGCCGAGTGGTGCGGTCCCTGCAAGATGTTCGGGCCGATCTTCGAGGAGACCGCCTCGGAGAACCCGGATGTGACCTTCGCGAAGGTCAACACCGAGGCCGAACAGCAGCTCGCCGGCTCGCTCGGGATCATGTCGATCCCGACCCTCATGATCTTCCGCGACGGGGTGCAGCTCTTCGCTCAGCCCGGCGCCCTCCCCAAGGGCGCCCTCGACGACCTGTTGCGTCAGGTCCGCGAACTCGACATGGACGAGGTTCGCGCCCAGCTCGCCGACGGAGCCGACTCCCCCAGTTGATCCGTCGCGGCGTCGGGGCTCCCCCAGCCCCTTGACGCCGGATGCGATGTCGATGCCCCCCTCGACATCGCGTCTCGCTGGCCGGCGGTCGGGCCCCCTCCCGACCCCGGCCGGCGGTAGCGTCTCCCGGCCATGGAGCGATTCGGACTCGTCGGCCTGCCGAACGCGGGCAAGAGCTCGCTCTACAACGCGTTGACCGGGGGTGGTGCCCTCGCGGCCCCGTACGCCTTCGCGACCAAGGACCCCAACATCGGAGTGGCCAAGGTGCCCGACGAACGGCTCGAGCGGCTCGCGGCGATGTCGGCCTCGAAGAACACCATCCACGCCGCTGTCGAGGTGGTCGACATCGGCGGTCTCGTCGAGGGTGCCTCCAAGGGGGAGGGTCTCGGCAACAAGTTCCTCGCCAACATCCGCGAGGTCGACGCGATCGTGTTCGTGCTCCGCGCCTTCGCCGACGATGACGTTCCGGGTCCCTCCGATCCCCTCGAGCATCTCCGCGTGGTCGAACTGGAACTGGCCCTCGCCGACCTCGAGACGGTCGAGAAGCGCCTCGCCGCCGTCGAACGACAGTCGAAACTCGACAAGGGGCTCGGCGACGAGCTCGACGCCCTCCGCGCGGCGGAGTCGGCACTGAGCGACGGTCGTCCGCTCTACCGCGCCGGCCTCAGCGCCGCGCACCGTGAGACCCTCGCGCCCTACTTCCTGCTCACCAACCGGCGGGTCCTCGCCGTCGTCAACGTCGGAGAGGAGGAACTCGACGCGATCCCCGATGCGGAGGCGCGGGTGGCGGCCGAGTTCAACGACGCCGGGGACAACGTCGAGGTCATCGGCATGTGCGTCCAACTCGAGGCGGAGGCAGCAGCGATCGCCGATCCCGCAGAACGCGCCGAGATGCTCGAGGGATTCGGCCTCGGCGAGGGGGCGCTCTTCCGGATGGTGCGCTCCTCGTACCATCTGCTCGGCCTGCGCACCTACTTCACCACCGGCGAGAAGGAGAGTCGGGCCTGGACCTTCTACGAGGGCTCCACCGCGCCGGTCTGTGCCGGCCGGATCCACTCCGACTTCCAGCGGGGTTTCATTCGGGCCGAGGTGATCGCCTGGGACGAACTGCTCGAACTCGGTTCGTGGCAGGCCGCGAAGGAGGCTGGTCGACTCCGGGTCGAGGGGAAGGACTACATCGGTCGCGACGGCGACGTGATGGAGTTCCGCTTCAACGTCTGACCCGAGCCGAGCCCGACGAATCGCCTCTCGGGGACCGTCCTCCGCGTCGACGGAGGTGACACACTCTGGACGTGCCCTGGCTCGTCAACGACACCCGTGTGATGGCCTCGACCGAGATCGCCGAGTCGCGCTCGGAGCGTCGCCGCGGCCTGCTCGGACGCGACGATCTCGACGGGGCACTGGTGCTGCGGCCGTGTCGCTGGGTGCACACCGTCGGAATGCGGTTCCCGCTCGATGTGGCCTATCTCGATCGAGACGGGGTCGTCATCAAGACGGCGCGAATACAACGTCACCGTGTCGGGGTGCCCGTGCTGACCGCTCGCACGATCATCGAGGCCCGAGCCGGCGCGTTCGCTCGCTGGGGGCTCCGGGTGGGAGACCACATCGAGATCAGGGACGACGACCGGTGAGCGGCGCCCTCCACCTCATCTCGACCCCGATCGGCAACCTCTCAGACATCTCACCGCGGGCGATCGAAGCGATCGCCGCGGCCGACCTCGTGTGTTGCGAGGACACCCGTCGCACCGGCCGACTGCTCCAGCACCTCGGCGTCTCGGCTCGACGGCTGGCGGTCTGCAATGAGCACACCGAGTTCGACCTCATCGGCGAGGTCATCGACCTCGTGGCGTCGGGTGCATCGGTCGCGGTGGTCAGCGACGCGGGCACTCCGGCGCTGTCGGATCCCGGCTCGCGCCTGGTGGCGGCCGCCGCCGCGGCCGGACTGCGGGTCGAGGCCGTGCCCGGGCCGAGCGCGCTCCTGGCGGCCCTGGTGGTGAGTGGCCTCGACACCTCGAGGTTCTCCTTCGAGGGCTTCCTCCCGAGATCGGGGCGCGACCGGGCGGAACGACTCACCGACGTGGCTTCGAGCGATGCCACGGTCGTGCTCTACGAGGCCCCCCACCGCCTCGAGCGCACCCTCGTCGATCTGCGTGAGGTCTGCGGGGACGACCGACCCGTGGCGATCTCGAGGGAGCTGACCAAGATCCACGAGGAGACGATCCGGGGGACGCTCGGCGAGATCGAGGTGGGCGCACCGCGAGGTGAGTACGTGATCGTCCTCGGTGCTCGACCGACCCCGGACACACCGGTCGACGAGTCGACGATCCGTCGGATGCTCGAGGGCGAGCTGGCCGCCGGGGCATCGCGCCGCGACGCCGCGAGCGCGGTGGCGAGGCGACTCGGTGTGCCGCGTCGCACGGCCTACGATCTGGTCATCGCGATGGCGAAGGAACCCGACACCGATCCGGGAACGGACCGATGAGCGAGTACGTCCACGTCGCATCGAGCGGTCCGAGCGCCGCCTTCTTCGACCTCGATAGGACCCTCATCAGCGGGTCGTCGGCGTTCACGTTGGCGCGCGCCGCGCAGAGCGCCCGGCTCATGCCGACCCGTGAGTTGTTGCGCGACGCCCTCGGCGCCGCGCTGTTCAAGCTCCGCGGCGACCACGGCAACGACGTCGCTGCCGATGCCCGCGACCGCATCCTCGGCTTCATCGGAGGGCAGCGGCGCGACGATCTGCAGTCGCTGAACGAACGGGTCATTCCGACCCTCCTCGGCCGCATCCGCCCGGAGGCGCGACGCCTGCTCGACATCCACCGTCATGCGAACCGCTCGACGTTCATCGTGTCGGCCGCGCCGCAGGAGATCGTCGAGCCGCTCGCGCTCTCCCTCGGCATGACCGGAGCGATCGGCACCCGCGGTGAGGTGCACGACGGCGTGTACACCGGTGAGCTGGAGGGACCGTTCTGCTACGGCGAGGGCAAGGTGGAGGCGATCGAGCAGTTGGCCCGATGGGACAACCTCGACCTGGCCCAGTGCTACGCCTACAGCGACTCCTCGAGCGACCTGCCGATGCTGTCAGCGGTCGGACATCCCGTGGTGGTCAATCCCGACGGCAGGCTCGAACGGCACGCGCGACGCAATGGTTGGCCGATCGTGCACTTCCGTCAGCGGTCGCGCACGGTCATCCGTCGGGTGCTGGCCGGGGTCGCGACCACCGCCGTCGCTGCCGGTGCGTTCGCGGTCGGCATGTCGGTGGGCGCCCGGCGAGCGCGGCGCGCGATACCGGTCGTGGCGCGGGTCAGCCGAGCGGGGTGAGCGCGAGTTGACGCGACTGGGCGACGAGCCGGCCGGTTGAGTCCCAGACCTCGCCGTCTTCCTCAAACATCCCGTCGGCGATGAACCGAGATCGGTAGACACACGCGAGTGGGCCCGGAGCCGGCACCCCGCGGATGTGCGCGGTGAGTTCCACCGTCGGCACCCACAGCACCGGAAGGTCGGAGTTGAACACCGGCGGAGGAAACGCGTCGACGACAAGCAGGAGCGCGATCGGGTCGATCTCGGAACCGTCGGCGAACTCGAACCATCCCCGCATCTCCGCCGTCCCGCTCGGCCTGCCCTCGCGGAAACCGGCGCACTCCGGGTCGAGTCGCATCGCGAACCGGGCGAAGATCGTCGGCATGGGCTGATCCGGCCCGGGTCGGTCAACGACGCAGTCGGCGTAGTCGGGCAACCGCGGTGGGGCCCCGGCGATGATCGAGGGGGCCGACGGGTCGCCGACACCGAAGGCACCGAGCAGCCGCATCACCTCGCGACCGGAGGCGTCCGACACCATGGTCGCGGTGGCGGTCGCGATCCTCCGACCGATCTTGACCACCTCGACGGTGACCGTGTGGGGTCCGGGGAGTCCCGGCGAGAGGTAGTGGGCGGTGACGGTCAGCGGAGGTCGCCCGACCACCTCGGACATGGCGCGTCCCGCCATCGCGAGCAGGTACCCACCGTTGGCGTTACCGCCGATGTCCCACCCGTCGACCACCTCGCAGTCGAAGACGGTCGAGGGCCCGTCGCGGTCGGCCTCGCGGGGCGTCACGGCTGTCGCGACGGCGAACTCCCCGGGCACGACGAGGACGCTATCGGGAGGCTGGGTAGCGTCAAGGAGGTGAGCCGCTTCTACGTGACCACGCCGATCTACTACGTGAACGCCGAGCCGCACCTCGGCCACGCTTACACGACGATCGTCGGCGACGCGCTCACCCGCTGGCACCGACTGCTCGGTGATGACGTCCTCTACCTCACCGGAACCGACGAACACGGACTCAAGATCCGTCAGGCCGCCGACGCCGCGGGTCGGTCCCCGCAGGAGTTCTGTGACTCGATCGCCCCGAAGTTCGCCGATGCCTGGAGCCGGCTCAACATCGCCAACGACGACTTCATCCGGACCACGGAACCGAGACACCACGCAGCCGTCTCCGAGATGCTCCAACGCTGTTACGACGCCGGTGACATCGAGCTCGACACCTACTCCGGCAAGTACTGCGTGGCCTGCGAGGAGTACTACACCGACGACGAGCTGCTCGATGACGACCTCTGCCCGATCCACAAACGGCCGGTCGACCACTTCGAGGAGGAGAACTACTTCTTCCGTCTCAGTCGTTTTCAGGACCGTCTCCTCGACTGGTACGCGGCCCATCCCGGCGCGATCGTGCCCGAGTTCCGGGGCAACGAGGCCCTCGGCCTCATCCGTGGTGGCCTCCGAGACTTCTCGGTGAGCCGCACGAGCCTCGACTGGGGCATCCGACTCCCCTGGGATGAGCGCCATGTCGCCTATGTCTGGTTCGACGCGCTCACCAACTACCTGTCGGCCACCGGCTTCGGCGACGACTCCGTCGACTACACCGAACGCTGGCCGGTCGACTACCACCTCATCGGCAAGGACATCATCCGCCATCACTGCGTCTACTGGCCGGCCATGTTGATGAGCGCCGGTGTCGATCTGCCCAAGGGCTGGGCGGTCGGTGGTTGGCTCCTCGTCGACGGCGAGAAGATGGCCAAGAGCACCGGCAATGTCGTCAACCCACTCGATCTGGTCGACACCGTCGGGGTCGACGGGTTCCGCTACTACGTGCTCGCCGAGACCTCCTACGGCTCCGACGGCGACTTCTCCTACGAGGGACTCGTCGCCCGCTACAACTCGGACCTCGCCAACAACCTCGGCAACCTCGCCTCCCGGGTGGCGACCGTCGTCGGGAAGTCGTGCGGCGGCATTGGCCCCGCCCCACGCGACGACTCCCCGCTCGCCGCGGCCGCCGCGACCGCGGTCGCCGAGACGACCGCCGGCTGGGATGCGGTCGCCCCGTCGCGCGCCCTGGAGGCCACCTGGTCGCTCATTCGCGCCACCAACGCCTTCCTGGAGGCGAACGAGCCCTGGAAGATGTCACCGGGGGCCGACCTCGACGCCGTCATGGGCGACGCCCTCGAGGCCCTGCGCATCGTGACGCTCCTCGCCTGGCCAGCGGTGCCCTCCACCGCCGACGCGATCTGGCAGCGGCTCGGCTTGGCTGGCTCCGTCGCCGACCGACGACTCCCCGACGACACCGCGTGGGGTGGCTACCCCGGTGGACTGACCGTCACGAAGGGCGATCCGCTCTTCCCGCGCATCAGGAGTTGATCCCGGTGCCGACCGAGGCCATCGACGCAGAGCAGGGTTCCGCGCGCTGGGCCGACTCGCACTGCCATGTCTACGACGAGCGGATCCCCGATGGGACCGATCCCGCCCTCGAGGCGGCGCGGGACGGGGGTGTCGACACCTTCGTGGTGGTCGGCTGCGACCGCGCCACCTCGGTCTCGGCCCTCGAGGTGTCCGCCCGCCATCGAGATGTCTGGGCCACGGTCGGGCTGCACCCCCATGAGGCTTCGCACGGCACCGACACGATCCGGGATCTGCTCGACCACCCTCGGGTCGTGGCCGTCGGTGAAGCCGGGCTCGACCACCACTACGACCACTCCCCGCGACAGCAACAGGCCGAGGCCTTCCGCGTCCAGATCGGCTGGGCCAACGAACGTTCCCTACCGCTGGTGATCCACACCCGCGAGGCCTGGGAGGAGACCTTCGACATCCTCGACGCCGAGGGCATCCCCGACCGGACCGTCTTCCACTGCTTCACCGGGAGTGTGACCGAGCTCGAGGGCTGTCTCGAACGCGGGGCACTCGTCAGCTTCTCGGGCATCGTCACCTTCCCGAGCGCGACCGACCTCCGCGAGGCGGCGGTTCGCTGCCCGCTCGACTCGATGCTGGTCGAGACCGACAGCCCCTACCTGGCTCCGGTCCCCCATCGCGGGCGACCGAACCATCCGGCCCTTGTCGCCACCGTGGGCACGGCGATCGCCGACCTCCGCGACATCGCCGTGACGACGGTCGCGGACGCGACGCGGTCGAACACCCGGATTTTCTTCGGACTCGATGATCGGGATGATCCATGGCCCTCGTGAGCGTCGACCCCGTTGTGCGTCAGCGGCGACGCTTCGCCATGGCGCTCGCCCTGACCGTCGTCGCCGTTCCGGCCGCCGTTCTGCTCGACCGCGAGGACGACCCCGGCGGTGTCACGTCGGTCGCGACGTCGGTCCCGGTCGACGCGGCGCCCGACGCCGCGGCGGAGATCGAGACCGATGACCCCCTCGGTGTCCCAGTCCCAGCCCATCTCGAGCGCCGTGTCACGATCGCCCCACCCGAGGGGGCGTTCATCGCCATCCCCTCCGACGACGGCACCTACACCGGGCTCGCCTCGTTCACCTACGAGTCGCCCGAGGAGGACCTGTGCTTCGCCCGTGGGGCGGAGATCGGCCGCTACGTGACGATCACGAATATCGAGAACAACCGCTCGGTGTCGTGCATCGTCACCCTCGTGGACCGGGCCGGCTTCCAGGAGGTCGAGTTGCATCCGATCGCCTTCAGCAAGATCGCCGATCCGACCGACGCGCCGATCAGGGTGGAGTACCGCTGGTGACCCACTCCCGTCCGACGCTGTCGGCGCTGCTCGACCGGAGCGGGCTCGCCCCGCGACGCGACCTCGGACAGAACTTCGTCGTCGATCCGAACACGGTGCGACGCATCGCTGAGTTGGCTCGGGTCGGCGAGGGTGACTCGGTGGTCGAGGTGGGAGCGGGCCTCGGTTCGCTCACCCTGGCCCTCGCCGAGACCGGGGCCGCGGTCACCGCTGTCGAGGTCGATCGCGGGATCGTCCCGGTGCTCCGCGAGGTGACGGCGGACGCCAATCGAGTGTGGGTGGTGGAGGGCGACGCGATGTCCCTCGACTGGGGGTCCCTCCTCGAGGGATCGACCTCGTGGACGCTGGTCGCGAACCTGCCCTACAACATCGCCACCCCGCTGATCGTCGACCTGCTCAACGGGGTGCCGGCGATCTCGCGGATGCTCGTCATGGTGCAACTCGAGGCCGCTCAACGGTTCGCGGCCGGTCCCGGGTCGACGCAGTACGGAGCGGTGTCGGTTCGGGTGGCCCACCGCGCCCACGCCCAGATCGTCGGGAAGGTGCCGGCGTCGGTGTTCCTCCCGAGACCCAAGGTGGAGTCCGCGCTGGTGGAACTGGTGCGCCGCGAGGCGGTGCGGACCGTCGACGAGGAGTTGTTCGACCGACTGCTCCGCGCCGGCTTCGGTCAGCGCCGCAAGATGCTGCGTCGGTCGCTCGCCGGCCTCGTCGGCGAGGCCACGATGGCTGCCACCGGCGTCGAGCCGACCGCGCGTCCCGAGACGCTCTCCCTCGACGAGTGGTACGCGCTCACGGATGCGGTGGGATCATCGTGACCTCCGTCGCCGCCCACGCCAAGCTCACCCTGACGTTGCGTATCACCGGGGTCCGCGATGACGGGTTCCATCTCATCGATGCCGAGATGGTGTCGCTCGCCCTCGCCGATCGGTTGGAGATCGTCGATGCGTCGACCTCTGAACTCACGGTCTCAGGACCCTTCGCGGACGGCGTGCCGACCGACGGTGACAACCTCTGCCTCCGTGCCCTCGAGTTGGCGGGCCGCAGCGCGTCGATTCGGCTGCACAAGTCGATCCCCCCTGGGGGAGGACTCGGTGGCGGCTCCGCCGACGCAGCCGCGGTGCTTCGATGGGCCGGGTGCACCGATCCGATCGCGGCCTCGGGTCTCGGCGCCGACATCCCCTTCTGCCTGGTCGGCGGACGGGCCCGGGTGACCGGTATCGGCGAGATCGTCGAGCCACTGGAGCGGCGGCCTCTGGACGTCACCCTCGTCATCCCGCCGGTGGTCTCATCCACGCCGGCCGTGTACGCCGCGTGGGATGCGCTCCAGGACCGGCCGACCGACGCGGTGAACGATCTCGAGGAGGCGGCCATCTCGGTCAATCCGGTGCTCGGCGTCTGGCGGGATCGCATCGCCGAGCTCGCCGGGGCGACGCCGACGCTCGCCGGGAGCGGGGCCACCTGGTTCCTCGAGGGCAGACATGGCGACGCCCTCGCCGGTCTGACCGACGAGGGCGCTCGAGTGGTCGAGACGTCGGCGCTATAGCGCGACGCGGATTCGACTCGGAGACTGCGTGCCAGGAACTACTTGCGGCGCTGGTGACGCGTACGCCTCAACATCTTCTTGTGCTTCTTCTTACGCATGCGCTTCCTGCGCTTTTTGACGAGCGAACCCATAGGGCGGGCACGCTACCGGCTGAGCGGCCGTTCCGAACGGGGTCGGGCCGGCTCTCCCCGCCGGATACCGTGTGAGGCACGGATCACCCGCTGATCCGAGAGACCGTCCGGGGTCGTCTAATTGGCAGGACAGCGGTTTTTGGTGCCGCGTGTAGGGGTTCGAGTCCTCTCCCCGGAACCACATGGACA
>RGGX01000321.1 GCA_010024485.1 Actinomycetota bacterium
GAACAGGTGCTGGTTCCCGCCCGCGCGCTCAATGAGGTGCAGCGACTTCTCGGGAGTGCGGAGGAGATGAAGGTGCACCTCGGTGAACTCGATGCCGTCTTCGAGATCGGTGACGTCCGGATCACCACCCGCCTGATCCAGGGGGACTACCCGAACTACCGGAACCTGATCCCGCCGTCGTATCCCAACACCGTGACGGTCGGACGGGACGCGCTCCTCGAAGCACTCCGACGAGTGCGCATCCTCGCGCAGGGCACCACGCCGGTTCGGCTCATCCTGAGTGCCGACCAACTGCAACTCTCGGCGATCACGACCGATGTCGGTGAGGCGAGCGAGCACCTCGACGCGTCGTACTCCGGCGAGGAGATGACCGTCGCGTTCAACCCCGAGTACCTCGCGGCGGGCGTCGATGCTGTCGCCGGTGATGACGTGGTCATCGCTGTCATCGATCCGATGAAGCCGGCGGTGCTCAGGGGTGCGGGACATGACGAGTACCTCTACCTGCTGATGCCGGTCCGGGTTCCCTGAGCCTCGTGCTCGTCCAGTCCATCGAACTCGTTGACTTCCGGAACTACGGCAACCTGACTGTCCCGTTGACGGCGGGGACCACGGCGGTCCTCGGCCAGAACGGCCAGGGCAAGACGAATCTCGCCGAGGCGATCTCATTCCTCTCCGGTCTCGAGAGCTTCCGGGGGGCGCCGAATGAGGCGCTGGTGCGCCGGGGAGCGGACCGGGCATACATCCGAGCTGAGATCGTGGACGCCGACGAGCGGCGGTCACTGATCGAGTGCGAGATCTCGAGGTCGGGGCCGAGCCGGGTCCAGGTCAACCGTCAACGTCTGCCTCGCATCCGCGACCTCCTGGGCGTGGTGAGGACGACGGTGTTCTCCCCCGATGATCTCGTGCTGATCAAGGGATCCCCTGGTGAGCGGCGACGGTTCATGGATGAGACCCTCGTGGCGCTCGCCACGCGGAACGACGCGCTTCGACGCGACCTCGACCGAGCGATACGCCAGCGCAACGTCCTGCTCAAGCAGTCCGGCGGACGACTGGATGAGGCCGCCTCGGTGACGCTCGACGTGTGGGACGGCCGGATGGCGGAACTCGGTGATCGTCTCGGGAGGGAGCGGGAGGCGCTCGTCTCGCGTCTCGAACCCCTGGTCGTCGAGGCCTATGCCCGGTTGGCTGGGGAGTCGGCTGAGTTGGGGCTCGCCTACTGCCCGCCCTGGCGTGAGCAGGGTCTCGCCGAGGCCCTCGCGGA
>RGGX01000322.1 GCA_010024485.1 Actinomycetota bacterium
GAGGGTCCGTACCCCGCCGCCGACGGTGAACGGGATGAAGACCTGTTCGGCGACGCGGTACACCATGTCCACCACCGTCGCTCGACGGTCGCTCGAGGCGGTGATGTCGAGGAAGACGAGTTCATCGGCGCCCTCGCTGTCGTAGCGGGAGGCCAGTTCGACCGGATCGCCAGCATCTCTCAACCCGACGAAGTTGACCCCCTTGACCACCCGTCCGGCGTCGACGTCGAGGCAGGGGATGACCCTGGGCACCCTCATGCCGAACGCTCCAGTGCGTCGATGGCCTCGCTGACCGTGAAGCGACCCTCGTAGAGGGCCCGGCCGACGATCACACCGTCGAGGCCGCTGACCCCTCCGAGTGTCGCGATGTCGTCGAGGCCGGCTACGCCGCCGCTGGCGATGATGCGTCGGCCGCTGGACTGCACCGCGTGGACCAGCCCGTCCGTGTCCGGTCCGTTCAAGGCCCCGTCTCGGGAGATGTCGGTGATGATGAAGGCCTCGGCCGTCGGAAAGGATCGGAGCGCGTCCTCGACACTCACCTCCGACTCGACCGTCCAGCCGTCGGTGGCGAGCCGGCCCCCGCGATGGTCAAGCCCGACGGCCACGGGGACGAGCTCCGAGGCCCGCGCCACCAGTTCGGGCTCCCGGACCGCGGCCGATCCCATGACCACCCGGGAGACCCCGAGGTCGGAGAGTTGGGCGGCGTCGTCGACCGAGCGGACCCCTCCCCCGGTCTGCACTCGGACACCGGCCGAGCCGAGTCGCTCGGCGATGGAGCCGATGACCTCGCGGTTCACCGGGCCGTCCCCGCGGGCGGCATCGAGGTCCACGACATGGATCCACCGAGCACCCTCGGCGGCGAAGCCCTCCGCGACCGCCAAGGGCGCGTCGCCGTAGCGGGTCTCGGCCGAGTAGTCACCGTGCAGGAGCCGCACCACCGAGCCCCCGCGGAGATCGATCGCCGGGAACAACTCGACCGCGCTCATAGCGACTCCGCCCATCGACGGAGCATGGCAAGACCGGCTGCACCCGACTTCTCCGGATGGAACTGGGTCGCGAGGAGACTTCCGGTCCGAACGGCCGCCACCACCGTTCCGCCGTAGTCGACCTCGGTCACGGTGGTGTCGGGGTCGGACGGCCGGCAGGACAGAGAGTGGACGAAGTACATCCAGTCGCCGTCGGCGACCACGGGATCATCACGCCGGGCCGCAAGTCGATTCCACTGCATCTGGGGTTTTTGCACATCGGCTGGCAACCAAC
>RGGX01000323.1 GCA_010024485.1 Actinomycetota bacterium
GCACCGGTCGATCCGTCGGCACCACCAGCCACGGGAACGGGTGCACCTCGACCGGCGAGACATGACCGGCGATCCGCGCGAAACCCGGCACTGGGGCCGCAGTGACCGTGAGACGCCTGCCCGACAGCACCGCCGACGGGTCGCCGCGCCACACCTCCACCGTTCGCCGAGTGGCGAGGTCAGCGAGCGTCTCGGTCAGGAACACCAACCGCTTCGCCGAGAGTCGAAGCCGCGCCAGGAGCAGCTCATCGAACACGAACACCACCGGCAGATCACCACGCGCGACCAGGGCCGGATCGTCGCCACCAAGCGACTCGGCCGTCAGCCACACCGCCTCGGGCTCCACGCCGGATCCCTCCACCGCGGTTACCACCATCCTCGACGGCGACGACCCGGGCGCATCAACTGAGCGCCAGTCGGGCTCATCGGGCCAGTCGGCGATCGGACAGTCGTGTCGGTGCTCGCAACCCCGACACAACCCGGGCGCCCGGCGCTCCACCTGTGAGCGACTGAAGCCGTAGTGCTTCGACGAACCGACCCCGACGGTCCACTGCCACCCCATCCGGTTCGCTGCCCGCGAGCCGTCGAGGAGGTGACGGAAGAAGTAGTCCTCACCGTCGCGCCAGGCGCCACCGCGACGCACCGCCCACTCACTCGACAACCACATGCGCGTCTGGTTGACCAGCCAGCCGTCGCCCTCCAACTCGGCGAGGGTCTCCTCAACACAGGCCATCGTTCGATCGAAAGCCGCTGACGCGTCGACGCTCGCCTGCTCGCGGCGCACTCCGACCGCGGTCGCGCGCCCATGGCGCAGGTACCAATGGCGGGCGTACTCCTGCCACATCAACTCGTCGCGGAACTTCTCGACATCCTTGCCCGGCCCGCCGGCAACGTGATCCCAGGCCCGACGCAGCGTGATGAGACCGTGGCGGATGTAGGGCGACAGGCCCGACGCCCCACGAGCGGACTCCGGCAGCACCTCGTTACGCCGAGAGGCGTAACCAGCGACATCGAACGACTCGAGCGCCGCGTCAGCGGCCACCTGACCACCTCGGAAACGATCCGATCCGCGCACCTCACCGTCGACCAGATCGGCGAGAAACGCCGCCACGAACGCCTCCGCTGGCTCACGACCCGGTTCGGGCAACTCAAGCAGGGCATCTGACATGTCGGCAGTGTCCCACCGGCCGTCGGAGCCGACGTATCCGTGCTTGACAACGCGAAGCGCGCGGGTGTGGACTCTCCGCGACCTGAGGCGAG
>RGGX01000324.1 GCA_010024485.1 Actinomycetota bacterium
GCACGCTGAAGGGGGTCCGTCGCCTCAGCCCTGACGAGGTGGCGCGCTACCTCTTCCGGAAGGTGGTCTCCTGGGGTCGGTCGTCGAATGTGTTCCTGCAGAACGGCTCGCGCCTCTACCTGGATGTCGGGTCGCACCCCGAGTACGCGACCCCCGAATGCGACTCGCTCATCGACCTGGTCACCCACGATCGGGCAGGGGAGAGGATCCTCGAGTCGCTGGTGGCCTCGGCCGAGGAGCGACTGGGGGAGGAGGCCATCCGCGGCACGGTGTACCTGTTCAAGAACAACACCGACTCCGCGGGCAACTCGTACGGCTGCCATGAGAACTACCTGACCTCCCGCGCCGACGACCTCGAGCACTACGGCCAGGTGCTCATCCCGTTCTTCATCAGTCGGCAGATCTACGCCGGCGCCGGGAAGGTGGTCCAGACCTCCCGTGGTGTGCGGTACTCGATGTCGCAGCGCGCCGATCACATCTGGGAGGGGGTGAGCTCGGCCACGACGAGGAGTCGGCCGATCATCAACACCCGGGATGAGCCCCACGCCGACGCGGACCGCTACCGCCGTCTCCATGTCATCGTCGGGGACTCGAACATGAGCGAGTACACGACGTATCTGAAGGTCGGCGCCGCAGCCTGCATGCTCAGGATGCTCGAGTCGCGATCGGTGGTCTTGCGGGATATGACCTTGGAGAACCCCATACGCGCCATCCGGGACATCAGCCACGATCTCACCTGCCGTCGAACCGTCCGCCTGGCGAACGGTCGTGAGGTGAGCGCGCTCGACATCCAGCGTGAGTACCTCGACCGCGCCCTGCGGTTCGCGCAGGCCGAGGGGTTCCCCCCGGAGGAGCAGCGGGCGCTCGACATGTGGGAGCACGCGGTCACCATGCTCGAGTCCGACCCGATGAAGCTCGACACCGAGGTCGACTGGGTGATCAAACTCAGTCTCATCGAGGCCTTCCGGGAACGGCATGACCTCGGCCTCGGTGATCCGCGGGTCCAGGCCCTCGACCTGCAGTACCACGACGTGACCCGCTCGCGGAGCCCCTTCCACCGGCTCCAGGATCGGGGCCTGGTCGCGAGGGTTTGCGACGACTCGGCGATCGAACGGGCGGTGGATGTTCCTCCGCAGACGACACGCGCCCGTCTGCGCGGCGAGTTCATCCGCCGGGCCAAGGATCGGCGGCGCGACTACACCGTCGACTGGGTCCATCTCAAGGTGAACGACCAGGCGCAGAGCACGGTCCTGTGCAAG
>RGGX01000325.1 GCA_010024485.1 Actinomycetota bacterium
GGTGGCGTCGATCACCTCGCCGAGATTGTGCGGCGGGATGTTGGTCGCCATACCGACCGCGATGCCCTGGGAGCCGTTGACCAGCAGGTTGGGGAACCTCGCTGGGAGGACTTCGGGCTGCTCGGTCGTCCCGTCGTAGTTCGGGATCATCTCGACGGTGTCCTCGTCGATGTCCGCGAGGAGCTGCATGGCGAGGGGATGTAGTCGGCACTCGGTGTAGCGGCTCGCCGCCGGTCCGAAGTCAGGTGAGCCGTAGTTGCCGTGGAAGTCGATCAGTGGGTGCCGCAGTGAGAACGGCTGCGCCATCCGCACCAACGCGTCGTAGATCGCACCGTCGCCGTGAGGGTGGTAGCGGGCCATGGTGTCACCGGAGACGCGGGCGCACTTCACGAACGGTCGGTCGGGGCGGAAACCCTGCTGCTCCATATCCCAGATGATCCGACGGTGGACCGGCTTCAGGCCGTCGCGGACATCAGGGAGAGCGCGCGACATGATGACCGACATCGCGTAGTCGAGGAACGAGTTCTCCATCTCGTCCTGGAGGGCGATCGGCTGCACCGGATCGCGCTCCTCGTCGGGGGTGACGGTGTCGTCGCTCATCAGAAGTCCAGATTCCTCACGTCTCGGGCATTGGTGGTGATGAAGTTGCGGCGACTCTCCACATCGTCGCCCATGAGCACGCTCATGATCATGTCGGCCTCAGCGGCCTCGGCGACCGTCACCTGCAACAGGGTGCGGGTGTCGGGGTTCATCGTGGTGTCGCGGAGCTCCTGCCAGTCCATCTCACCGAGGCCCTTCAGTCGCTGGAACTCCTTGCGATGGTTGGGGCGCTCCTCCAGGAAGCGATCCTTGGCCGCCTCATCCTTGAGGTAGACCTTCTCCTTGCCGACCTCGGTGGAGTACAGCGGCGGCTGAGCGATGTACACGTAGCCCGCCTCGACCATGTCCCGCATCTGGCGGAAGAAGAAGGTGAGGAGCAGGGTCCGGATGTGGCTGCCATCGACATCGGCGTCGCACAGGGCGATCACCCGGTGATAGCGGGCCTTCGAGACGTCGAAGTCCTCGCCGACCCCCGCGCCGATCGCGGTGATCAGCGCCTGGATCTCGTTGTTCTTCAGCATCTTGTCGATCCGGGCCCGCTCGACGTTGAGGATCTTGCCCCTGATCGGGAGGATCGCCTGGGTGCGAGGGTGACTCCGCCGGGGGCACGGCCATCGACGCCCGCGATCCTCGTACGCAGGCGATCCTCCCGATTCGG
>RGGX01000326.1 GCA_010024485.1 Actinomycetota bacterium
CTCGTCGACGATGTCCTCTGCGCCATGGTCGAGTGCCAC
The DNA here is from genome assembly GCA_010024485.1 of Actinomycetota bacterium. Taxonomy (GTDB): domain Bacteria; phylum Actinomycetota; class Acidimicrobiia; order Acidimicrobiales; family Ilumatobacteraceae; genus Casp-actino5. The sequence goes on from RGGX01000326.1 coordinate 40, forward strand.
GACCATGATGTCGTCTTCGCTCACTTCCTTCCCGACCTGGATGATGCCCTTACGCGAGAACTGCCAGCCCACCGAGCCAGGTTCCGCCATCGCACCACCCCACTTGCTGAACAAGGAGCGGACGTCGGATGCCGTGCGATTGCGATTGTCGGTCAACACATCGATCAACATCGCCACACCGCCCGGCGCATACGCCTCATAGGTGATCGACTCGTACGACGCGCCACTCTGTTCACCGAGACCGCGCTTGATCGCACGATCGATCGCGTCGTTGGTCATCTGCGCGCCCTTGGCCTTGGCGACGGCGGTACGCAGGGTCGGGTTCGAGTCGACGTCGCCACCACCGGCGCGCGCCGCGACCTCGATCTGGCGTGCGAGCTTGGCGAAGAGCTTCCCGCGCGCCTTGTCGGCCGCACCCTTCTTGTGCTTGATCGTCGCCCATTTCGAGTGGCCCGACATGCTCAGTCCTCCTGTCGTCCGTCAGAGACGGTGGTGAGGTTACGGTCGATCTGGTCGATGAGGAGCCCGTGGACCAAGGGGTCGTCACCGAGTTCCGGGTGGAACGCACATCCGATCACCGAGCCCTGACGAACGAGGACCGGGTCACCGTCGACTCTGCCGAGCACCTCGACCTCGCGGCCGAGCTCGGTGATGCGAGGTGCGCGGATGAAGATCCCGTGGGTGGTCACCCCTCCGTCGAGCACCACCTCGGTCTCGAAGCTCTCGTTCTGCCGACCGTAGGCATTGCGTACCGCGGTGCAGTCGAGACGATCGAATCCGCGCTGGTCCGGGCGTGCTCCGTCGACGCGGGTGGCGAGCAGGATCAGTCCGGCACAGGTGCCGAGCACCGGCACACCTCGATCGAGCAACGACTGGATCCCCGAGCGCAGCCCCGAGGAGTCGAGGAGCATCGACATGGTGGTGGACTCCCCGCCCGGGAGCACCAGGGCGTCAAGGCCGACCAGGTCGCCCGGCAGCCGCACGGCTCGACCCTCGACACCCAGTCGGGCGAGCAGAGCGAGGTGGTTGGAGAATGCTCCCTGAAGGGCGAGTACCCCGACCGTCGGTCGAGCACCGGCGCCCATGGCTCACCAGCCGCGTTCGGCGTAGCGCTCCGCCACCGCGTCCATGCCGATACCGGTCATGGGAGCGCCGAGCGAGCGGCTCACCTTCGCGAGGATCGACGCGTCG
>RGGX01000327.1 GCA_010024485.1 Actinomycetota bacterium
TCGATGGTGGTCATGATCCGCTCGGCGACCTCCGCCGGCTCGGCGATCGCCGCGACGGCCTGCAGGCTCATACCCGAGGCGAAGAGCCGTTGGATGACCATGTCGTGGAGATCGCGGGCGATCCGCTCGCGATCCTCCAGCAGCTCGAGTCGGGCGATACTCCGGCGCGCCTCGTTGCGGTCGACGAGGCGGTCGGTCACATCGCGGACGGTGGCGACCGTGGAGCGACCATCACCGAGAGGGCTGAGAGAGATCTCCACCGGCAGGTTCGTTCCGTCAGCGCGCTCGCACATGAGGCCCATACCGAGGCCCATGGGGCGGGGGAGCGGGTGAGCCTCATATCCCTGTCGGAGTTGCGCGTGGCGGTGGCGACTCAGCTCGGGCACGAGGTGCTCCACGCCCAGCCCGATCAACTCGGTCGGGGCGTAGCCGAAGAGCAGGTGCGCGGCGGGGTTCGCCTCGGTGATCACGCCGTCGGCGCCGACGATGAGCACCGCGTCGGGATTCGCGTCGAATGCCGCGCGAGCGCCGTCGGAGGACACGTGGCCACCGTACCCGGCCCGGGACCTACGGCCCTGGCGCCGACCCGTCGGAGGGCCCACACTCAGATCATGGACACGCGCTCCAACCCCGTCCTCGACCATCAGGGTCTCGAGGTGCTCGACGCCGACACTTGTTGGACCCTCGTGAACTCCACCGCAGTTGGACGGATCGCCTTCGTCGACGCCGGTGAGCCCGTCGTATTCCCGGTGACCCATCGGGTGGATGGTCGGACGGTGGTGTTCCGGACCTCCTACGGCTCGAAGCTTCTCGCGGCATCGATGGGTCGACCGATCGCGTTCGAGGTCGACGCCTGGGACACCGCGGATCGGCACGGCTGGAGCGTCCTCATGCGCGGGAGCGCGGAGGAGGTGCTCGAGGCGGAGGAACTCGACGACCTGGCCCACCTCGGGTTGGAGCCTTGGGCCGACGCGGTTCCGCGCACCCACTGGGTGCGCATCCGAGCCGACGAGATCACCGGACGGCGCATCCCAGCGGCCTGAGGGCGAGACCTCACTACGCTCGGCGGGCGTGAGGATCCCCGTCGTCGACCTCTCCGGACCGAGCGCGAGGGTCGCGAGCGAACTCGACCGCGCCTGTAGCGAGGTCGGTTTCGTCCAGGTCGTCGGCCACGGACTCGACGCCGACGTCGAGCAGGCCGCTTGGGAGTGCGCCCATCGGTTCTTCACC
>RGGX01000328.1 GCA_010024485.1 Actinomycetota bacterium
CGCGCCGCCACGCCGGCACCCGCTCCCGCGGCGGAGCAGCCGGTGGTGCAACCCGGTGAGTGGAAGCTCCCTCCGTCGGACCTGTTGGTGCGCGCCGGGGCGCAGAGCATCGACCGGTCCGCCGTCGAGGATCGCGGGGCGACCCTCCAGGAGTCCCTCGCCCAACACGGGGTCGAGACGCAGCTCGTCGGTTCCACCGTCGGTCCGACCGTCACCCGGTACGAACTCGAGCTGGGTCCCGGTGTGAAGGTCGCCAAGGTGACGAGCCTCCAGAAGGACATCGCCTACGCGATGGCGGCCACCGACGTGCGCATCCTGGCCCCCATCCCCGGGCGGTCGGCGATCGGTGTCGAGGTCCCCAACTCACGGCGGCAGCTGGTCGCACTCGGTGACCTGCTCACCTCACCCGAGGCCACCGCCGCGGAGCACCCCCTCGAAGTGGCCATCGGGAAGGACATCGCCGGCCGGCCCGTCTTCTTGAACCTCGCGACCACCCCGCACCTCCTCATCGCCGGCGCCACCGGTGCGGGCAAGTCGTCGGGGATCAACTGCATCATCACCTCACTGCTGATGCGCACCACGCCCGATCACGTGCGCCTGATCCTCATCGACCCCAAACAGGTCGAGATGGGTCAGTACCAGCGCCTCCCGCACCTCCTCACCCAGCCGGTGACCAACCCGAAGAAGGCGGCCAATGCCCTCGGGTGGGCGGTCAAGGAGATGGAGCGTCGCTATGACGTGCTCTCCGAGGTCGGGTATCGCGACGTGACCGGTTTCAACAACGCGCTCGCCACCGGCAAGTTCCGGGCACCCGCGGGCCACGACACCGCCGAGTACGAGCACCTGCCCTACATCGTGGTGGTCGTCGACGAGCTGAACGACCTGATGATGGTGGCCGCCCGCGACGTGGAGGAGTCGATCACCCGTATCGCCCAGAAGGCCCGCGCCGTCGGAATCCACCTCATCGTCGCCACCCAGCGGCCCTCGGTCAACGTCATCACCGGTGTCATCAAGGCCAACGTCCCAGCTCGCATGGCCTTCGCGGTGTCGAGCCTCACCGACTCGCGGGTCATCCTCGATCAGCCGGGTGCCGAGAAGCTGGTCGGCAAGGGCGACATGTTGCTCCTGCCCGGCAACTCCTCGGTCGCCAACCGGATCCAGGGTTCGTTCGTGAGTGAGGACGAGGTACGGGCGATCGTCGACCACTGGCGGGCCCAGGCCCCCGAGCC
>RGGX01000329.1 GCA_010024485.1 Actinomycetota bacterium
CTCACCGATCGCGATGCGGTCGCGCGGGCGATCGGAGGCACGTCCCCATCGTCGCCGCGGCCGGTCGGCGCCGACCCGAGCCCCGAAGTCGCATCACCCGGGGCAGCGGAGGTCGTGGCGACCTCGCTCGCCGAGGAGGCCGATCGCGCCGATGCCGAGTTCACCGCGGCCCTCGCCGCAGGGGACGCCGCCTCAGCCACCGGCGTGATGCTGACGCTCGAGCGCGCGATCTGGGCGTGGTCGGCCGACACCCTGCAGAGCGACGAGACCGATCGGGCGCGCGAAGTGCTCCGGTCGATGGTGATCCGCCTCGGTGACGCGGCGGTCGGGGGACTCACCGATCCGAGGTCGGTCGTCGGGGAGACCCTCCTAGAGCTTCGAGCGGCGGCGAGAGCGGAACGACGTTTCGAGACGTCGGATCTCATCAGGGACCGACTCGACACCCTCGGAGTCGAGGTGCGAGACACGGCCGATGGCGCCGAGTGGGATTTGCGGGGCTGAGCCCCTCAGGCGCTCCGCGAACTCGCCGCGACCTCATCGAGCAGTCCGAGGAGATCGTCGAGCGCAGCCGAGTGGTGGTCGGCGCCGACATCGGCCGCCACCGCGCGCGAGGAGATACCCCGACCACCCACGATGATCGGGACATCGAGATCGGCCTCGCGGATCGCCAGCACCGTGTCGCGACACGAGGGAAGGGAGTCGGCGTGGGTGACCGACACCACCACGGCGACCGACCCGGTCTCGCGGATCGCGGCGACGAACGACGACGCCGGGGAGTCCGCCCCGATTTCGGACACCTCCCAGCCGGCCGCGCGGACGAGATCGGAGAGCATGGAGACCACCAGACCGTGCCGCTCACCCGTCGGCGCGCCGATGACGATCGACCCGCGGGACCGGCCTCGCCGGACGAACTGGGGGCCGAGTCGCCCGATGATGCGCTGAACGATGCCGGTGGCGCGGTGCTCCACCGAGATGTCGAGCTCACCGGCCGCCCATCGATCGCCGATGGTGACGAGCCCGTGCTCTCGCTGCTCGATGTAGAGGTGCGGCGCAATGCGTTTGGCAGGCAGCTGGAGTCGTTTGAGACGAACCTCGTCATGGAGGGCCTGGGCAACGATGGCCGATCGCGCACCACTCATGCCGTCTTCATTCGCGCCCCGGAGATCGTGAACGTTGGTCCGTCGGCGCGCGCCGTTGCGGCACTTGAGGATGGCCGGATCGTGGCGG
>RGGX01000330.1 GCA_010024485.1 Actinomycetota bacterium
CGGTTGCGACACACCGTGCAGTCGACCAGCGGGTCACTGAAGTTGCTGAGATGCCCCGAGGCCTCCCAGACCTGCGGGGTACATGGTCGACTACGACGAGACCCAGGCCATCGGACGCCGGTATCGACGTCAGGACGAGATCGGCACACCGCTGTGCGTCACCGTCGACTTCGACTCGCTCGAGGACTCCGCGGTCACGGTGCGCGACCGCGACTCGATGGAGCAGGTCCGCGTCCCGATCGATGGCCTGATGACCGAGCTCTCCTCGCGTCTCGGGATCTGACCCGCGGGGCCGCGCTGTGGCGACCTATCTCGACCGCATCCTGGAGGCCCACCGGGCCGAGGCGGCGCTCGACGGCCGTGATGCCGATGAGTTGCGTCGTCGCTGTGTCGATCTCCCGCCGACGCGCGGGTTCCGGGCCGCGCTGGCGTCGGTCGACACCGACCGTGACGGTGTGGGGGTCATCGCGGAGGTGAAGCGCCGGTCGCCGTCCAAGGGCGCGCTCGCGCCGGATCTCGATCCGGGTGCTCTGGCTCGCGCCTATGTCGCCGGTGGGGCCTCGTGTCTGTCGGTGTTGACCGACCGGGAGTTCTTCGGCGGTTCGCCTGAGGATCTGGCGGCGGCGAGGTCGGCGGTCGAGGTCCCCGTGCTCCGCAAGGATTTCACTGTCTCGCCCCTCGATGTGCTCGATGCCCGCCTCATGGGGGCGGAGCCGCAACATCGAGTCGGGGATCCCGAGATCTCGGTACCACTCCATGCGATGCGAGCACCAGTACTCGTACCAGGAGGCGCCATCCGCCGGCGGTACGAAGAACTCGAGTTCCATCTGCTCGAACTCACGGGTCCGGAAGATCCAGTTCTGCGGGGTGATCTCGTTGCGGAACGACTTGCCGACCTGCGCGATCCCGAAGGGGGGTCGCTTGCGGCTGGTCTGGAGCACATTGGAGAAGTTGGTGAACATCCCCTGCGCGGTCTCGGGACGCAGATAGGCGTCGGCCCCGGCATCGGCGACGGGCCCGGCCTGGGTCTTGAACATCAGGTTGAACTGCCGGGCCTCGGTGAAGGTCCCGGTCCCACCGCAACTCGGGCATCGATCGGGATCGTCGAGCTTGTCGAGCCGGAAACGGTTGCGACACACCGTGCAGTCGACCAGCGGGTCACTGAAGTTGCTGAGATGCCCCGAGGCCTCCCAGACCTGCGGGGTACATGGTCGACTACGACGA
>RGGX01000034.1 GCA_010024485.1 Actinomycetota bacterium
GGCATCGTCACGGCGATGTCGCTGAGGTCGCGCCCCGCTCGTTGCGCCCCCCGTCGCAACGGTTCGATGAACACCTCGGCGTGTTCGGCGATGAACGCGTTGCCGAGCCAACCGTCGGCGCACTCCCCGGTCAACTCGAGCATCCTCGGCCCGAGCGCGGCGATGTGGATCGGCACCTCGGTCGGGCGCGCCAACGAGCGGATACCGCGACCGGCCCCGTCGAGCGGCACCGTGTAGACCTCACCGCGGTAATCGAGGCGTTCCCCCGCGGCAGCGGAACGCACGATCTCGATCGTCTCGCGCATCGCCGGGATCGGTGGCGGGAACGCGACCCCATGCCAGGCCTCCATGATTCTCGGGCCGCTCGAGCCGAGCCCGAGTTCGAACCTCCCGCCCGAGATCCGCTGTAGCGACATCGCCTGCATCGCCAGCATCGCCGGGGTGCGAGCGCCCACTTGGACGATGCCTGAGGCGAGCCGAATGCGCTCGGTGCTAGCGGCAAGGAAGGCGAGCGGGGTGAGCGCGTCGTAGCCCCAGGCCTCAGGAACCCACACCGCGTCGACACCGAGACGCTCGGCCTCGAGCACGAACCTCACGTCGTCATCGGAGGACATGTCGACGGCGATGGCGACGCGCATGTGTGGCACAATACGCCCGTGACCGAGCCGGCCGACGAGCAGACACCCCTCCGCGTCGCGGACCGTCCCTCCACCTCCGTCACGCGCCTCATCGCCCGTCCCGCCGAGGAACTGTGGGCGATCGTCAGTGACATCGAGTTCCCCGCGAGGCACTCACGGGAGTTTCTCGGCGCCGAATGGCTCGACGGTGCCGAGGGCCCCGCGGTCGGCGCGCGCTTCCTCGGACGCAACCGGAACGAGCACTTCGGCGAGTGGGAGACGACGTCGACCATCGTGGAGTTCGAACCCCCGCATCGACTCACCTGGGCGGTCGGAGACCCCGAGATGCCGGGGTCCTGGTGGGGATTCACCCTTGAGGAGGGCCCCGACGGGACCGCGGTGACCCAGACCTACCGGATCGGTCTCGGGCGCAGCGGGCTGACCGTCGCAATCGAGCGGAAGCCCGACCGCGAGCACGACATCATCGCGGGGCGGTTCGCTGATCGGCGGGTCGACATGGAGCGCAACCTCGCTGCCCTCGACCCGGCCGCCGACTGAGGTCGGCCTCAGCCGGACGAGACGGCCCAGGCTGAACCGCGCTCGCGGTTCGCCTCGTTGACCAGCGGCAACTCGTTGCGCCACGCGCCGTCGCGAGCCCACATCGCGGCGGCCACCGCCCCTGAGGTGGGCACCAGCCCGATCTCGCCGACCCCCTTGATGCCATAGGGCGAATCGGGTTGGGGAGACTCGACGAGGATCACCTCGACCGGGGGCATGTCCTTCGGTCGGATGATGTCGAGGGAGCGAAGGGTGTCGTTCAGTGGCCGACCGTCGGCGTCGCAGGGGAACCCCTCGCTCATCGCGTAGCCGAGACCCATGTGCACCGACCCCTCGATCTGACCCTCACACAGCAGCGGGTTGACCGCCCGGCCCACGTCGTGGGCCGCGATCACACGCTCGACCAGACCCGACTCGGGATCCATCACCACCACCTGCGCGGCGTATCCGAAGGTCGAGTGGATCACCGGATGCTCCACACCATCGGAGAGCGAGTTCGTCCAGTCGACCCGATACTCACCCTCGTAGTCGACACCGGTGCGGCACCCGTCAGCCATCGCCGCCCGGCAGGCGTCGGCGACCGCCCCAGCACCCATGAGCGTGCCCCGGCTGCCCGTGGTCTGGCCCGCCCCCAACTCACGGGTCGAGTCGACCATCACCCGGACGCGCTCGGCCTCGACACCGAGCTCTGACACCGCCACCTGGAGCGCCACGGTGTGCACGCCCTGACCCATCTCGGTCCAGCAGTGGCGCACCTCGACGATGTCGTCCTCGCGGAAGCGCACCACCGCCCGGGCGATCTCCTTGAAGCCGTTGCCGAGCCCCGAGTTCTTCAAGCCGACCCCCAGTCCGACCGCGCGACCAGCGGCCACCGCGGCGTCATAGGCGGGACGCACCGCGTCGAGACAGGCCCGCGCGCCGAGACACCCGTCGTCCATGACCTGGCCCGGTCCCCAGACGACCCCCGGCGCGACGAGGTTGCGCGAGCGCATCTCCCACCCCGAGACACCGACCCGCTCGGCGAGACGGTCCATGACCCCCTCCATCGCGAACTGCGCCTGGTTGGCGCCGAATCCGCGGAACGCACCGCACACCGAGTTGTTGGTGCGGACCGCGACCGCCTCGACATCGATCGACGGCACGACGTATGGGCCCGAGGCGTGACCGGCGGCCCGCTCGAGCACCTTCATGCCGACCGAGGCGTAGGGCCCGGAGTCTCCGATCATGCGCACCCGCAGGGCGGTGAGCCGACCGTCGCCGTCGCAGCCGGCGGTGTACTCCATCCGGATCGGATGCCGCTTGGTGTGCACCAGGAAGGACTCCTCCCGACTGAACGTGGTGCGGACCGGTCGGTCGAGCAGCCAGGCGGCGAGCGCTGTCTGACCCTGGTTCGACATGTCCTCCTTGCCGCCGAACGCGCCGCCGTTGCTGACCAGTTCGGTCACCACACACGTCGCGTCGACATCGAGGATGCGGGCGATGTCGTTGCGGTCGTCCCAGATCCCCTGCCCTCCGGAGAAGACCATGAGACGCCGGAAGTCGACCGGGTCTCGCCCGGTCACCTCGCCGGTGAGCGGCAGCGACTCGCCGGCCGGGACCGGGAGCGCGAGGGTGGACTCAGGCTCGAGGAAGGCGTGGTCGATGCGTTGGGTCTGGAAGGTCTCCGCGACGACGTGCGCCGACGACTGGAGCGCCTCGTCGACCTCACCGCGCACGTAGGCGCTCGTCGAGAGACGATTGCCATCCAGCCCCCACACCGCGTCCTCGGTCGACTCGAGCGCCTCGACCGGGTTCGTCAACGGATCCAGGGGACGGTAGGCGACCTCGACGAGGGCGGCTGCCCGACGGGCCGTCGCCCGGGTGTCGGCGACGACGAGAGCGAGCACATCGCCGAGATAGCTGGTGCGACCACCGACGGGGATGAAGACCGGCCAGTCCTTGTGGATGAGACCCGAACGCAACTCGCCGGGCACGTCAGCCGCCGTGAAGACGCGGACCACGCCGGGGACCGCCTCGGCCTCGGAGGTGTCGATCGAGAGCACATCGGCGCGGGCGTGGGCCGCGAGATGCACGGCGCCGTGCAGCAGACCCTCGGGACGCATGTCGTCGATGAAGTCGCGCTCTCCGAGGGTCAACTCGTTCGCCTCGTACTTGACCCCGCGGGTGCCGACCCCGCCGGGACGCACCGACACCGGCACCTCATCTCGGGCGAGCGACTCGATCGCGTCGAGGATCTTGACGTATCCGGTGCACCGGCAGAGATGAGCGCCGAGCAGACGGGCAGCGCGGTCACGGGTGACCGGCTTGCCGTCGGCGGTCTTGTCGAGCATGGCCTTGGTGCGCATGACGATGCCCGGGGTGCAGAACCCGCATTGGAGGGCGCCGTGGGCGGCGAAGGCGGCAGCCATGCGATCCCGCTCGGCGGCGTCGACACCCTCGAGCGTCACGACCGATGTTCCCTCGACCCGTTCGAGGGGGGTCTGGCACGAGACCCTCGCCTTGCCGTCGACGAGCACAGTGCAGCACCCGCACTGACCCGACGGAGAGCAGCCGTCCTTCGGTGAGGTGACATCGAGCTCGTCGCGCAGCGCCGAGAGCAGATGCTCGTGACCGCCGCGGATGGTCACCTGCTCGCCGTTGAGTTCGAAGGTCGTCATGGGTTGCCTCCCCCGAGTGGATCACCGGCCGGCGCGCCGAGCAGCAGCGCGACCGTCGACGCGTCGTCGCTTCCACGATGGTCGACGACCCGGCCGGCGTCGACCAGGAAGCCCTGCCCATCGTGGGCAGCGAACACCTCGGCATCGGTGTAGAGCCGTGGCTTGATCATCGCCGGGTCGCCCCGCTCGGGGCAGAACGTCAGGCAGTTCCCGCACTCGTTGCACAACTCGGCGAGGACCAGATACTGCTGACGGGCCTCGAGCCCCGAGTCCTCGGGCGTCCGGATCGAGAAGAAGGCGTCGTTCGGGCAGACCGTGACGCAGAAGTTGCACGCCACACAACCGAACATCTCGAGGTCGTGGTCGACCTCGCGGGGCAGTTTCGAGTTACCGCTGAGGGCGTAGGGCTCGCGGCCCTCACCGCGGATCGAGGCCACATGCTCGGCGCAGGTCGTGCGGTGCCCGGCAGCGACCGCCCGCTCCTGACGGTGCCTCCGCCAGCAGTCGAGATCGGCGAAGCCGTCCTCGCTGATCGTCGTGGCGAGCGTTCGGAGCATCGGGGCGAGACGTCCGTAGCCGCCCGGCTTGAGCAGATCGGAGCAGATCGTCGCCGGGTTCACGCCCATGGCGAGCGTGTCAGCCAGGTTCTCCTTCGTGACACCTGCGGAGAACGAGACCATGACCTCGCCATCGTGGCCCGGCACGGCGAGTCGTCCCGGCAGCGCCTCGCTCAACCGATCGAGGAGCGTGCTCGCCAGCACATGGAGCGGCGGGCCCGACAGGTACATCGTGTCGTCGGGCATCCAGCCCCGGTTGTTGTCGACGACAAGCGTGTTCGTCAACTTGATGCCGAAGCGGCGTCCCCGCTCGGCTGCGTAGTCAGCGAGCGAGCCGATCAGGTCGATACCGCGATCAAACTGGAGATCGTCGGCGAAGGCCTGCTCCTTCACCGACACGTCCGAGTAGCCGAGCTCGTCGTTGACGATCGCTGACACCGTCTCGTAGCCGAGCAGGGTCGGGTTGAGCTTCACGATCACGTCGAGGGCGTGCTCATCGATCAGATGCCGCGTGATGGCCTCGATCTCATCGGGGGGACATCCGTGGAAGGTCGACAACGTCAGCGTGTCGGCGATGCGAGGGTCGAAGTCGAGATCGGCCATCGCCGCGAACGATCCGGGCGCCGATGCGACCTCGGCGCGCAGAGGATCGATGACATGACGAGCGTCGAGCATGGCGGCGATAAACCCAGCCACCTTCTCACCCGAGATCCCGGCGAGGTCATAGCCGACGCTCATGTCGAAGACGTACTCGCCGGGACCGTCACCGAGGTGCTCCGCCAACGGCTCCCATCCGCTGAGCATCCGGATGAGCATCGCGGCCTTCACGTACTCATCGACACTCGCCGGCACCGAGAGCTCCTGGCTCCACTCGATGTTGTATCCAACGGTCTGCATATCGATGCACGGCCTCGCGATGTCGAGGTCGTCGATCACCTGGACCGTCTTCAGCTCGAAGAGGCGCGATCCCCCGAGCCAGGCGAGCACGAGGTTCTGCGCCATCTGAGAGTGCGGACCGGCGGCCGGGCCGATCGGCGTGGCGCAACGCCGACCAAGGAACTCGAATCCGAGATCGACGTCGGGTTCCGGGCTCCAGATGCGCGCCGTCGGCAGGTCGAAGATCCGGTTGCGGGTCGCCCACTCATGGTCGATGCGGCGCAGCAGGGAACCGAGCGACATCGGTGTGAGCGGTGCCACACCCGTCATGGACTCCCCTCCCCCGTCATCACGCTTGACAAAATGTACACGGGCCCGCCCTGAGTCGCGATGAGCCGCCACGACCACCGGTAGGTTCGCCCGGCCGAGTCCACACCGCCGAGGAGGAGATATGCGAGGACACATCACCACGGTCGCCGCGCTCGCCGCGCTGTCGATTACGGTCGCTGCCTGCGGTGAACCGACCGTCGAGTCCGAGCCGGCCGTCGCCGCCACCCCGGAGACGACCACCGCCCCAACGACCGAGGCACCTCCCGTCGAGGCCGCGTCCATGACTCCGGTCGACGGGAACGCATCCAACGCCGATCTCATCACCGCGATCGAGGCGGCCATCGACGAGTTCTCCGCGACCACCGGCACCCCCGGCGCGATCGCCGCCGTCATCATGCCGAGCGGCGACGACCTCATCCAGATCACCGCGGGGGCAGGTCTCTCCGACATCACCTCCGGCGACGCCGCCGATCCGAGCGATCACTATCGCTGGGCATCGATCACCAAGCCCATGACGTCCACGCTCGTGCTGCAACTCGTCGAGGAGGGGCTGATCGACCTCGACGAGCCGGTCGCCACCTACCTCGGCGGCGACTGGGCCAGCGACTACACCTTCGACGGCGTCGACTACGCGCCGCTCGTCACCATCCGACAGATCCTGAACCACACCGATGGATTCGCCGAGTACGCCTTCGACCTCGGGTTCTACGGTCAGGCCGTCCAGCGGATGGAGACCCCGTTCGAGCCCGAGGAGATCGTCGCCTGGGGAATCGGCCGCGGCCCCCAGTACGTGCCGGGGGACGGCTACCTCTACAACACCGTCGGCCACGTCATCGCCGGACTGGTCATCGAGGCCGTCACCGGTCGAGGCGCTCACGAGGTCATGCGCGAACGGCTCTTCGACCCCGTCGACGCCGACGACGCCTATCTCACCCCGGCCGAGTTCCCACCGAACGACGACGTCGCCGGCTACGTCACTGGCGCGCTCAAGAGCGTCTTCGATGTGCTGCCCGGCCTCGCCGACTACCGAGCCGATGCGACCGTCGGCGAGTTCTTCGACGTGACCGTCCCGCCCGAAGCCGTGGTGCGCTCGGCCGGCTGGACCGGAGGCGGACTCGAGGCCCAGGCCGACGATGTCGCGCGGGTGTTCCGGTCGATGTTCACCAGCGCCCTCGCTCCCGAGACGGTGAACGATTTCACCACCCCGTTCCGCGACACCGGCTACGGCCTCGGCATCAGCGTCGGCGAGTCCGCCGGACACACCTCGTACTCCCACGGCGGCGGCGTGCCCGGCTTCCGATCCGATGCGGTGTACCTGCCCGACCTCGATGTCACCGTCGTCGTCTCGGCCAACCTCATCCCGATCGAGCCCGACATCTCCTCGCTCTCCAGCGCGATCCTCGACCTCGTGCTCGAGCGGCTCGACGGGTGAGTGCCACGCGGCGGAGCGCCGAGACCTCCGACCTGCCCGGCATCGCCACCCTTCTCGATGCCGTCTGGGCCGACCTCGACCAGCCCATCGCCCACTCCGCCGAGGAGCTCGCCGAGGAGTTCGACAGCACCGCGACCTCCCTCGCCGATGTCATGGTCTGGGAGTCCGACGACGGCGACCTCTCCGCCGTGGGGTACACCCTGCTGCTCGCCGGTGATGACCTCGCGCGGTGTTACCTCTTCGGGGGTGTGCATCCCGAGGCCCGTCGCCACGGCATCGGCACCGAACTGATCGACCACCTCATCGCGAAGGCATCGGAGCGTCTCCGCGCATCGGGCAGTCAACGACTCGTGATGCGCACCCATCGGCCGTCGACGTCGACCGCCGCTGCCAGCATCTTGTCGGCGCGCGGATTCACGGTCGCGCGCTACTTCACCGACATGCACCGCAGCACGACCGAGCCCCCGACGGCGGACCTGCCCGACGGCTACGAGATCGCCACCTGGGACAACGAACGCGCCGAGGAACTCCGCGAGCTCAAGAACCTCGCCTTCTCCGACCACTGGGGCTCCACCCCATCGAGCGTCGAGTCGTGGGACGAAACCACCTCGTCGTCGCCCACCCGGCTCGGCCTGTCGCGCAGCGTGAGCACCGCGAACGGGGAGATCGTCGGCCTGCTCCTCACCCGGCGACACCCCTCCGACGACGAGATCCTCGGAGCCCCGTACGCCTGGATGGACCTCATCGCGACCCACCCCGCTCACCGCGGACGGGGGATCGCCGCCGCGATGATCGCCGACGCTCTGCGGGCCTACCGCGAGGAGGGAATCAGTCGTGCCGCCCTCGAGGTCGACGCGGACAGCCCGACCGGGGCGGATCGGCTCTACGTCGGGCTCGGCTTCGAACCCTGGAGGGCGACCGAGACCGATGAGATGGAGGTCGAACCCCTCACGGCGCCGGACGGTGCCACATCGCCCCCGTCGGCGTGACGGTCAGCACGCCGTCGGCGAGCGCTCCGGCCCCGTCGACAACGATCGAGTAGTCGGATCGCTCCCCCGAACCCCCCGGAGGGAACACGACCACAGGTGAGGCCCCAGCCGAGATGTTGCGGGCCGCGCGACCGTCGCCGACCCCGAGGGTCATCACACCGCCCGCGGACCACTCGACGCCGAGCGACACCACATGGGCATGATCAGCGTCTGACGAGGACGTCACGAGGAAGGCCCAGCGCCGACCGGCAGCCGCTTCCTCCAGATCATCAGCGCTAATCGGAATACTCACCGGCGCGACCATAGCGGTGGCATCGGCGACGACCCGACGGCAAACTGTCGGCGTGAGCACCCCCACCACCACCGCAGCAGCCGGAGCCGTCGACGCCCTCAAGGTCTACGGCTCCGGTGACGCCAGAGTCACCGCCCTCAACCATGTGAGCGTCACCTTCACCCCCGGACACTTCACCGCGATCATGGGCCCCTCCGGTTCCGGGAAGTCGACCCTCATGCACTGCCTCGCCGGGCTCGACGACCTCACCTCCGGCGACGTCTTCATCGGTGACACCCACCTCGCCGACCTCAACGACCGTCAACTCACCGAGCTCCGCCGTACCAAGGTCGGCTTCATCTTCCAGGCCTTCAACCTGATCCCGACGCTGACGGCCAGGGAGAACATCCTGCTCCCGCTCACCCTCGGCGGCCGCGACGTCGACGAGGCATGGTTCGACGAGGTGGTCACCACCGTCGGCCTCGCCGACCGACTCACCCACCGCCCGAATGAACTCTCCGGCGGGCAGCAACAGCGGGTCGCCGTGGCCCGCGCCCTCGCCAGCCGGCCCGACATCATCTTCGCCGACGAGCCGACCGGGAACCTCGACTCCAACTCCGGAGGCGAGATCCTGCAGTTCATGCGGCACGCGGTCGACTCCCTGTCGCAGACCATCGTGATGGTCACCCACGACGCCAACGCCGCCGCCTACGCCGACCGTGTGGTCTTCCTCGCTGACGGCCGGGTCGTCGCCGACATGGACGACCCCACCGCGGACCGCGTGCTCGACACCATCAAGTCGCTCGGCGACTGAGCGCGCCATGTTCCGACTCGTCATCCGTGGCGTCCGCTCCCACCTTGGGCGCCTCATCCTCACCCTGATCTCGGTCGTCCTCGGCGTCGCCTTCGTCTCCGGGTCGTTCGTGCTCGCCGACAGCCTGCGCTCGATCTTCGACCAGGTGTCCGAAGACGCCTTCGCCGGAGTCGACGCTCAGGTGCGCGTGGCCGAGGGCGACCTCAACTCCTCCCAGGGCGACCTCCTGAAGTTCTCTGACAGCGTCATCACCACCGTCCAGGCGCTCCCCGAGGTGGAGGTGGCCGAGGGCGGCATCTTCGCCTTCGAGAAGACCTACACCATCGACGCCTCCGGTGAGATCGTGCGACCCCTCGGCCCGCCGGTGTTCACCACCTCGTGGGACGGCCCGAGCGCCGTGTCGTCGTTCCGGAACATCGAAGGCGGCCCACCCGTCGGCCAGCAGGTCGTGCTCGATGCCACCCAGGCGAACGCGGGCGGATTCTCGATCGGCGAGGAGATCACCATCAGCCTCCCGACCGGCGAGCCGGAACTCTTCACCCTCGTCGGCACCCTCGATTTCGGCGAGGGCGGCACCGGTGGCGCCTACTTCATCGGCTTCGACCTCCCCACCACCCAGCGGGTGCTCGACGCCGAGGGTCTCATCGACTCCATCGTGGTGAACGCCGCCGACGGCGTCACCCCCGAACAACTCGTCGCGGCGATCTCCGCTGTGCTCCCCGACGGGCTCGAGGCCGTGACCGGCGAGGTCGTGATCGGAGAGCAGCAGGCCGAGTTCGGCGACTTCATCGACATCTTCGGCAACGTCCTGCTCGGCTTCGCCGTCGTGGTGCTGTTCGTCAGCACCTTCATCATCCACAACACCTTCGCGACCCTTGTCGGACAACGAACCCGTCAATACGGGCTCCTGCGGTCCATCGGAGCGAGCGCCAAGCAGATCCGCGGCATGGTCATGCTGGAGGCTGGCTTCGTCGGCGTGTTCGCCTCGATCCTCGGACTGCTCGGTGGCCTCGGCGTTGCCGCTCTGCTCAAGCAGCTCTTCTCCTCCGGCGGGGCCGAGTTCCCCGACGGGCCCCTCGAGATCCGCACCCGCACGATCGTCGTGGTCGTCATCGTCGGCATGGTCGTCACCTTGGTGTCGGCGCTCCTCCCCGCCCTCAAGGCGTCGCGCGTCGCTCCGCTCGAGGCCTTCCGCAACGGCGGCGCCCGCCAACGCAGCCTCCGCTTCCGGCTGACCATCGGCGCCGCAGTCACCGTGCCCGGGGCCGTACTGCTCGGACTCGGCAT
>RGGX01000331.1 GCA_010024485.1 Actinomycetota bacterium
GGCGGTCAACCCGTACCCGATCGTGAAGGCCGTCGACGCCTGCGAGATCACCGAGCCGCCGGTCGTCGGCTGAGGCGAACCGCGTCGATGACCACCCTGGACATCCAGCTCATACCCGGTCCAGATGACTGGGGGCGCCTCCGCGAGGCGTCCCTGGTCGTCGACGGGAGTGACTTCGGCGCTCTCTGGGTGTGCGACCATCTCGCCGGGTACTCGATGTCGAGCACAACGATGCTCGAGGCCTGGAGTTGGCTCGGTGCCCTTGCCGAGGCCACCCGTCGTGTCGAACTCGGGGTGCTGGTGATGAACGCCAGCAATCGGAGTCCGGCCGTCGGTCTGGTGGCCGCAGCCAGCATCGCGCGGATCAGCGGCCGCCGCTTCCACCTCGGACTGGGTGCCGGTACATCCCCGCGCAGCTCCTTCGCCCGCGAGCAGGTGGCGACCTCCACTCCGATCGCCTCGCCCATGGCGGCGCGACACGCCCGGCTCGAGGAGGTGCTCGACCTCGCCGATCGCATGTGGGATCCGGATCGCGGTCCGGAGTTCGACACCTTTCCAAGCCTTGATGAGCGGCCGCGCATCATCGTGGGTGTGAACAGCCTCGAGTTGGCCCGTATCGCCGGAGCCCGCGCCGACGGCATCAACGTGCGGTGGACCTCGCCTGAGGCGCTCGATCAGCTCAAGGTGGCGCAGGAGGCCGCGGTGGGACGGCCGTTCGAGTTGACGGCCTACACCGTCTACGAGGACGGCATCAGTGATCCCGATCATCCGGTGCGCCGCTCGGTCGAGGCCGCGGGGGTGGACCGACTCGTGATCACGTTCATCGGGGTGCCCGAGGCCCGCGAACTGGAGCAATTCGGCTCGTGACCGGCATCGAGCACGGAGGGCGCCACCCGAGGGCCCAGAGGTAACTTCACGCCATGGCCAAGGACAGGGACGGAGATCGCGACATCGTCGCCGAGATCATCAACATGGTGGCGGCGCAGGTGTCCAGCGGCATGCGGGTCGCGGGTGAGGTGCGCGAACGTCAGGAGCAGGCTCGACAGCAGCTTGAGGGGGGCCTGCGAGCCCTTCGGGACGCTGCGGACGTGTCGGTCCGCATGATCCGGTTGCTCGACGAGATCGAGGAACCGCTCCGGGAGTCGATCCCGGTGATCCGGCGCGCTGCCGGCGTACTCGACGAGGTGTTGGACGCCCTGCC
>RGGX01000332.1 GCA_010024485.1 Actinomycetota bacterium
CGGAGACGACCGACCTCGCGCGACAACTCGTTGACCCGGGCGCGGATCTCGTCGCGACGCACCGTGATCGCCCGCAGACGGGTGTCGAGCTCGTCGGCCCGCACCACAAGAGCATCCAACTCCGCGTCGCCGCGACGGCCGAGGGCGGCGCGGACCCCATCCGGATCCGATCGGAGCAGGCGGACGTCGATCACCGGTCGGAGGTTACCGTTCGGGCCAGCAACACGATCGGTGCGGGCGAGCGGTCAGCGGTCCTCGGTCACCGGTGCCGAGGCGGCGAAGGCCCGCTCGACATCCTCGGTGGTGAGCGGCGGCTCGACCGGCCGGCGGAGGTCCTGACGGGTGCCGAACCCCTTCGCGAACTGGGTGGCGAAGATGTAGATGACGATCGCCCAGAGATACATCCCGCCGACGAGTTTCATGACCGCCCCGGCCAACTGCTGGTCGCTGGTGACCGAGATTCCCCAGAGTCTGATCGGCGTCTCGTAGGCGTTGTAGACGCTGCCCTCGGCGAAGGTGAGCCATGCCGCTGGCACGGTCGGCACCACCGACTGGAGGAAGAGGTAGATCATCTTCCCTGGGACACCGATGCGGAACTCCTCGATCGGGCCGATGACCGGCATCCACATCAGAAGGCTGGCGACCACCACCGCGACGTGGAGCCCGTAGTGCAGCGCCCCGTTCCAGAACCCGTCGCCGACCGAGGCGTTCACCAGCAGCGGGATGTGCGTGAGCATGGCGACGCCGTTGAAGAGCACGCCGGCCACCACCGGATGACAGAACCGCTTCAACATCCGGTATCCGGCGCCCTGTCCGACGATGGTGCGCAACAGCCAGGCCGGCGTGGCGATCAGCGCGAGCGGGGGCACGAAGAACGAGAGCGCCATGTGCTGGAACATGTGCACCCAGTAGAGGTAGTCCTCGCTGATGTCATGGATCGGCCAATCACTCGACACCCAGAGGATGAGCATCGCCGCCGTGAAGGCGCGGATGTTGCGGCGGCTGACGGGTGACTCCCCGGGTGCCACAGCCTTCGGTCCGATCACCCGCACCATGTAGACGTAGGCCCCGGTCAGGAACGCGACCAGCAGCCACACCTCGGGGTGCGGCACGAAGGCCCACGGGTCGACGGTGAACGGGTTGTCCGTCTGCGCCAGCATGGGCGTCTCCCTGGGTCAGGCCGAGAAGAAGTGCATCGACG
>RGGX01000333.1 GCA_010024485.1 Actinomycetota bacterium
TCCAACGGTTGCGCCGCCTGCCACGGCTCCGAGGGGGCCGGCGGTGTCGGCCCCACCTTCATCGGCCTCTGGATGTCCGATCGAGAACTGACCGACGGCTCGATCGTGGTGGCCGACCGCGACTACCTCCACGAGTCGATCACCATGCCCGGCGCCAAGATCGTGACCGGCTACCGGGCTCAGATGCCGTCGAACAACCTCGACGACGATGCGGTGACGAGCATCGTCGCCTGGATCGAGGAGTTGGGCGCACCATGACGACCGGCCGACGCCGACGAGGCCTGCTCTCACCGATCCTCGCGTTGGCCGTCACGATGACGGCGCTCGCCGCCTGCTCCCAGCGCGAGTTCGCCGGCTTCGTGCGGGAGCCGGCACCAGACGTGTCGGCGCTGTCGCTCCCCGACACATCGACAGGTTCCGAACTCGACCTCCGGGCGCGCCCGGGAGGCCTGCTGATGGTCTACTTCGGCTACACCAACTGCCCCGACTACTGCCCGACCACGCTCTCCGACCTCCGCATCGCGCTCCGCCGCGCCGACGATCCAGCCGGTGTCGACGTCGCCATGGTCACCGTCGACCCTGATCGCGACGGGGCGATCCTGGCTGACTATGTCGGGAGTTTCTTCCCGGGCGGACACTCCCTCGTGACCACCGACGCCGCCCGCCTCGCAGCGGTGGCCGAGCCGTTCGGCGCCTCCTATCTGGTGTCGACCAACGAGGACGGAGAGGTCGAGGTGGCCCACTCGACGGCCCTCTACGCCATCGACGACCAGGGGCTCCTGGTGATGACCTGGCCGTTCGGCATCGACACCGACGAGATGTCGGCCGACATCCGCGACCTCCTCGACGGTCGTCGGGCATGAGAGCCCAGACCATCATCATCGCGGCCGTCATCGCACTGGCCGCCGGAGTCGCCATCGGTGCCACCGTGCTCGACAACGAGCCCGCCCGTCCGGGGTTGAGTGCCGCCGACGACGAGACGACGGCCGACCACGACTACCGAATCCCGGCCGGCACCGGCGACCGGATCGACGGGGGCGAGCGCATCGACATCCTCCCCGCCGAACTCGAGGTCGCGGTCGGAGAGACGATCCGCATCGTCAACGAGGACGACCGCGGTCATGTCGTCGGGGTCTTCTACGTCGGTGCCGGAGAGACCCTCACCCAGACCTTCACCGCTCCGGGTCAGTTGACCGGTGA
>RGGX01000334.1 GCA_010024485.1 Actinomycetota bacterium
GCAGGATGAGGCCCAGGACGAAGATCGCCGTGTAGGTCACCAGTCCGAGGGTGACGGTGACGGCGGCGAGTCCGATGGTGAAGGGCCACATGCTCGAGCCGGGGCGCTCAGCGGCCGAGGCCGCGCCGCCGAACGACTCGACCTCGTCGGCGCCGACGTTGGCATCGCGCGTGAAGACGTTGATCCCGGCCAGGACCGAGAGGGCGACGGTGGCCGAGATGAGACCGACCGAACCGAGGAGACCGCCGTCGAGGATGCCGAACAGCAGGGTCGCGACGAGCGCGAGGACACTCGATCCGATGAGGAGTTTGGAGCCGGTGGTGAACATCAGGAGGTTGCTCTCACTTCGTGACGTAGACGACGAACCACACGACCGCGTAGGCGGCCGCGATGAAGTACCAGAGGAGGGCGTGGGCGGAGACGATCTCGAACTCGCGGTCGCGGCCTCCGAGGGACCGGAACGCCGCCACGACGGTGAGCGCCAGTCCACCGATCACCACGGCGGTCATCGTGCCGGTGATCGCGTAGAAGAGCGTCGCGTACGCCGTCTCGGCCAGGGGCATGCCCATCTGCGAGTACACGAAGGCCTGCGCGTTGATGAACGCGATGCCCATCACGAGGACCACACCGAGGGCGAGCCCGGTGTGGGCGCGATCGCCGCGACGGGCCGAGTAGACCGCCCACTGGGCGAAGAGACAGAGGGCGCCGATGGTCATCAACATGACGTTCGTGGCGACCTCGGGGATGATGTAGTCGACGGGGAATCGCTCCCCAGCGGAGACCACGCCGTCGCGGACGCGGAGCCACAGGGTGCTCATGCCGCCGATCAGCATGACCACCGCCACACCGGCGAGCGTCGTGCCGACGAGGAGTTGGCGGCGTGGGGCGGGGGCCGGGCCGGCCGGCAGGGCGACGGTCACGAGGGACTCCCTTCAGTCACCGGGGTCTGGTCGAGTTCGGGTTCGGCCGAGGAGATGGTCGGCACCGCGCTGAAGTTGTCAGCGGGAGCCGGCGAGGGAAGCGTCCACTCGAGGGTGTGCGCGCACCACGGGTTCGACTGGCCGTCGGTGACCCGCTCCCCCGTCACGATCGCCACGATCGACGCGAGGACCGTCACGGCCATGAGGGCGTGACCGACGAGCACGACCGAGTTCCAGATCGCCGACCCGTCCACCGATCCGTAGACACCGACGGCCGCTG
>RGGX01000335.1 GCA_010024485.1 Actinomycetota bacterium
GGGCGAACGACGGCGGGTCGAGTACCACGAGATCGAAGGCCCGGCCGTCGGCGACCATGCCTTCAAGTACTTCAAACGCGTCCCCTCGGGTGCTCGTCACCCGGCAGGCCGCCACCTCGGCGAGATGTCGATTGCGGCGAAGGTTCGCTTCCGCGGTCTCGAGGGCGGGGCCGCTCACATCGACCATGTGCACCGAGCGGGCGCCGCCAGCGGCCGCGGAGAGCGAGAAGCCACCGGTGCTGGAGAAGACGTCGAGCATCTCAACGCCGTCGGCGAGCGAGCGGACGAGGGCGCGGTTGTCTCGCTGGTCGAGGAAGTGCCCGGTCTTGTGACCGGCGACCACGTCGACTCCGAGGCGCAGACCACGCTCGAGCACCTCGATCGGGCCGTCGGGCGGGTCGCCGACGAGCACGGCCCCGTCACCGATGGCCTGCTCGGTCGATGTGGATGAGAGTGCGCGGGAGGTTCGCAGCACGACGCGGCTGGCCCCGATTCGCTCGATGAGCGGCCTCAGGACGTCGCGCAGGTTCGGGAGCCAGGCCCCCGTGTAGATCTTGGCGACGAGGGTGTCGGCGTATCGATCGACGACGAGTCCGGGAAATCCGTCGTTCTCACCGTGGATGAGTCGGTAGGCGGTGGTGCCCGGATCGGCGGCGAGTGATTCGCGGGTCGCGAGCGCGCTGTCGATACGACTCGACCACCATCGCTCGTCGATGTCGGTGGGGCGACCGTGATGAAGTAACCGGACCCGGATCGGCGAGGTCGGGTCGAACAGGCCGATACCGGCGAACTCTCGATCCGGGTCGAACACCACAGCGAGATCACCGACGGAACCTTCACCGGATCGACTGATGGAACCATCGAAGAGCCAGGGGTCGCCGGAGCGGACCGCCCGGGCCCCGGCTGGGGTGGCGTGCACCGCCACCCGTCGCTCTCCGCGCGTGGGAAGGGCCTCGATCGCGCTCATCGCCAGGTGCCGCTCAGTTCGGCGAGGGCGTCGACGGTCACCGGTTCGATGGTCGACTCGGGCACCTCAAGCACCGGGACATCGATAGCGAGGCCAGTGAGGCGGGCCCGTCGGGTGTCGGCGGATCGGGCGAGCCGGTCGGCGACGATCCGAATCGACTCTTGGCGCTTCGCATCGATGTTGCCGAGCCCCTCGATGAGCTCGTCGACCTGGACGGGCGTGGGGGCCCGAT
>RGGX01000336.1 GCA_010024485.1 Actinomycetota bacterium
CGGCGAGGGTGATCTCGACGTCGTGCCCGACGAAACGGGAGATCGCGGCGCGGAGTTCGCCGACGACCGTTCTGACGCCCGGGTTCTCAGCCGCGCCGCGGAAGGCCGAGCCCAGATAGGCCACGGTGGCTCGGACCCGGGATGTTCCCGGCGGCGTGTCGGACTGGTTCACCCGCTCGACGACCCGTCGGGTCGTTGGATCAGACGAGCTCGATGCGGGCCATGCTCGCGTTGTCACCCTCGCGGGTGCCGAGCTTGAGGATCCGCGTGTAGCCGCCGTTGCGCTCGAGGTAGCGAGGAGCGACGTCGTTGACGAGCTTGTGGGTCATCTCACGGTCGCCGAGGTACCCCTGGATCTGACGGATGCGATGGACTCGCATCGGACCCTCCTGGGCCTTCTTGGCCTTGGTGATGAGCTTCTCGGCGATGGGACGCAGGGCCTTGGCCTTGGCCTCGGTGGTGGTGATGCCCTCAGCGGCGAAGAGCGATGCGGCGAGGTTCGCCATCATCAGCCTCTGATGGGCGGCGTCACCGCCGAAGGAGCGGGCGCGGCGTGGGGTGGCGGGCATGACTGTGGTTCTCCGTGTCTCAGGCGCGCAGCGACAGGCCGCGCTCGTCGAGCTTCTCCTTCACCTCGTCCAGGCTCTTCTGCCCGAAGTTGGTGATGTTCAGCAGGTCGTCCTCGTTCTTGGTGAGCAACTCGCCGACGGTGTTGACCTGGGCGCGCTTCAGGCAGTTGCGCGGGCGCTCCGAGAGGTCGAGGTCCTCGATGGGGAGGTCGAGATCGGGGGAGCTCGACGTGGTGTCGACCACCTCGGTGAGGCCGAGACCGAGCGGGGTCTCGCTCTGGCTGGCCACCAGCTCGGCGAGGGACTGCAGGGTCGCTCCGGCCGAGGCGAGCGCCTCCCGGGGCGAGATCGATCCATCGGTCTCGATGTCGAGGATGAGACGGTCGAAGTTGGTCGACTGCTCCACTCGGGTCGGCTCCACGGTGAAGCTGACCCGACGGACCGGCGAGAAGATCGCGTCGACGGGGATCACACCGATCACGCGGTTGTCGATCTCGCGCTGGCTGCTCTCGTAGCCCTTGCCGCGCTCGACGGTCAGGTCGATGGCGAGACGCGCCTTCGAGTTGAGCGTCGCGATGTGGAGGTCGCGGTTGAGGATCGCGACGTCGGAGGGGCACTCGATGTCTCCGG
>RGGX01000337.1 GCA_010024485.1 Actinomycetota bacterium
GTCGGGCGCACCGGACTGAACGCGATCCTCCTCGACGCCGCCGAGGCGACCGGCAATGTCGAACTCGTCTTCGGTCGGTCGATCGACCGTGTCGACCTCGAGACCTCCACCATCCACTTCGCCGACGGCGGAAGCGCCGAGTTCGGCGTGATCCTCGGAGCCGACGGGGCCGGGTCACCGGTGCGGACCGCGATCACCGGCGCCGGTTCCTGTGTCTGGAACGCCGAACGGCTCGACCACGACTACAAGGAACTCACCCTGCCGGCGGGACCGACCGGCGAGCATCAGCTCGACCGCAACGCCCTGCACATCTGGCCACGAGGTGAGTTCATGCTGATCGCCCTCGCGAACCCCGGCGGCGATTTCACCGTCACCCTCTTCGCCCCGACGACCACATTCGCGCACCTCGATGACGGTGGCGACGTCGACGCGTTCTTCGCCGAGCACTTCCCCGACTTCGCCGCGCTCACCCCCGACCTCGCCGACCAGTTCCGACACAACCCGACCGGCCGACTCGCCACCCTGCGCACCACCGGATGGAGCCACGAGGACCGCGCCGTGATCCTCGGCGACGCCGCCCACGCCATCGTGCCCTTCCACGGACAGGGGATGAACGCCGCCATGGAGTCCGCGCGCGCTCTCGCCCGGCACCTCGCCGAGACCCCCGATGATGTCGCCGGTGCGTTCCGGCGATTCGAGACCGAACGCCGGCCCAATACCGACGCGATCGCCGACATGGCCCTCGACAACTACATCGAGATGCGCGCCGGGGTCATCGACCCCGACTACCTCACGAAACGCGCCCTCGCCCTTGAGCTCGAGCAGCGGCACCCCGACCACATCAGCCCTCGCTACAACATGGTGATGTTCTCCACCATGCCCTATGCCGAGGCGCAGGCCCGGGCGCGGCACCAGGCCGATCTCATCTCGACGGCCATCGCGGACCCGTCCACCGACGTCGACGCCCTCGTGCGGGCACTTCCCCCGCTGCCAGCCCTCGACCCCCTGGCCGACCCCAACGCGCTCTCGGTCCGATGACCCCGACCACCACGCACCGTACGACAGGAACCCGCCGATGAGCCTCCCCTTCGAGAACGACGACGACTTCACCTACGGCAACTACCTGAAGGTGCCCGAGCTGCTGTCCCTCCAACAGCTCGTCTCGGTCGA
>RGGX01000338.1 GCA_010024485.1 Actinomycetota bacterium
GCGATCTGCGCCACGGCGATGATCGCCGCGCGCCGAGCCGGAGTCCGCTACATCCCCACCTACGTCGTCGTCGGCGTCACCCTCTGGTACGCGCTGCTGCAGTCGGGAGTCCACGCGACCCTCGCCGGCGTCATCTGTGGTCTCCTCACCCCGGCCCACGCGTGGATCAACCGGTCCGGACAGCGTCTCGAGGTCGTCAACAACCCGAAGAGCGTCCGACAGCTCGCGCTCGCCGCCCGCGAATCCGTGCCGGTGACCGAACGACTCGAGGAAGCCCTCCACCCCTTCACCGCGTTCATCATCCTTCCGATCTTCGCCCTCGCGAACGCCGGCATCCCGCTCACCGGTGAAGCACTCGCAACCATCGGCTCGCCGGTCGCGCTCGGTGTCGGCATCGGCCTGCTGCTCGGAAAGACCCTCGGGATCTCGCTCAGTGTCGCGATTGCCGTGAAGAGCGGTCTCGGACCCATGCCCGCCGGCACCAAGCCCCATCACATCGTCGGCGTCGGAGCGCTCTCCGGCATCGGATTCACCGTCGCCATGTTTGTCGCCGGTCTCGCGTTCACGAACAGCGCCGATGTCGAGGCCGCGAAGTTCGGAATCCTCGTCGCGTCGTTCGCCGCGGTTGTCGTCGGCCTGTCCGTGCTCTCACAACGCAGCAACTCCGCCGCAACGGAAACAGTTCACCAACTCGACAGTCAGCCATCCGACGAGGCGATGGCCGCCTGAATCGATCAGTCACAACAACGGCGTCGGCCCTGCCGATCCGGGAAAGGTCATAGGGAATGACCACCATCACCAACTACACATTTGCGGAGCCGCTCCTCGGCTTCCCGAACGACAAGCACTTCGAGCTCGTCGCCCAGCCTGGTGAGGACCATTGGTTCTGGATCCAGGCGCTCCCTGACGGTTTCCCCGCCTTCCTGGTGGTCAACCCGTTCGCCTACATCGACGACTACTCGCTCGACATCGACGCCGACACCGTCGCCAAGTTGTCGCTCGACAGCCCCGAAGACGCTTTGGTGTTCGCGATCGTCAACATCGACGCGGGATTCACCGCCAACCTCGCAGCCCCCCTCGTGCTCAACGGCAAGAACGGGCTCGCTCTCCAAGTGATCAACGACAACGCGCCGACAGTCGCCGCGCTCACCGGGGAGCGGAACTGATGCT
>RGGX01000339.1 GCA_010024485.1 Actinomycetota bacterium
AGCGCGCCACGTTCGGGACGTGGAGGTCGGAGGTTCGAATCCTCTCACCCCGACCAGTTCGGTCCGGCTCCGGCCGGACCGTTCGCCGTTTTCCGGTGGTTCAGCGGGTTCGGCGTGCCGTCCGATCGTGAGTGATCGGAAATTTCCTCCGAAAAATGCGAGATGTTCCCGTGGGGGTGCTCTTGGACGACGTGCCGCAACAACGCGACACCCGAACAAGGGAGAAACCCATGATCAAGTCCACCCGCACCACCAGCCGCCTCGCCGTCCTCGGTCTCGCGGCCCTGACCATGTCGATGACCGCCTGTGGCGGCAGCGACACCACTGAGTCCCTGACCGACAGCGACACCCTCGTGCTGCTCGAGTCGACCGACAGCGCCGAGGAGAGCGACAACACCGATCGCGAGACGTCGTCCGCGGTTGCCGAGTCGTCCGACGTTGAAGAGCAAGCCGATGACGCTCAGGTCACCACCGAGCAGTCCGACAGCGATCGCTCGAGCAGCGACAACTCGACCAGCGATCAGGGTTCGGTCGCCGTGGCCGAGTCGCCGGCCGAGCAGCCGGTCGCTCAGCCCGATGCCGAGATGCCGGCCGAGGAGTACGCCGAGGCCCCCGCCGACGAGTACACCGCCGAGGAGAACGACGGCGCCGAGATGGTCGAGACCGAGATGGGTAACGACGACATGGCCGATGACGGGATGATGGACGACTACGACGAGGTCGAGGAGACCGAGGTCGCCGAGGAGGAGCAAGTCCTCGCCGAGCCGGTGGCCGCCGACGACGGCGGTGATGCCGCAACCTCGAACGACCAGCACCGTCTGACCGTCGAGCCCGACCAGGCCGCGACCGGTTTCGAGGCCGTCTCCTACCGCGACGGCATCGGCGACCGCGGCGATCGCTGGTCGATCACCGCCTCGAAGGACTTCTTCGACTCGGTCACCCAGTCGGCGACCATGATCATCCAGATCGTCTGCCCCGAGGGCGGTATCTGGGTGCACCAGGGTGCGGTCCGCGACGGTTACAACCCACGCTCGGGTGCCAGCCCGCAGGAGTGCTCCGGCGCGGTGACCCTCACCGAGTTCGTCGGCTACCAGTCCAACCAGGTCGGCTTCACGGTCTACCTGCCGGACGGTGTCGAGGGGTACTTCCCCTACACGGTGGTCGCCTCGG
>RGGX01000340.1 GCA_010024485.1 Actinomycetota bacterium
CGCCCGTGGGTCGGCGAGTCCTCAGATTGATCAGTCCTCCGGCCGTTGGTTGGTGACCGTCGACCTCCGAGAGGACGGTCAGGCGGTCTGGAACGCGCTCGCAGCAGCGTGTTTCGCCGGGGATGTCTCGTGCCCGTCGCGACAGTTGGCGATCGTCCTCGACGATGTCGTCCAGTCGGCTCCGACCGTCAACCAGCCCTCCTTCTCGACCGGGGTGGAGATCACCGGGGCCTTCACCGAGGAGGAGGTCCGCTCGCTCGCTCGGGTGCTCAATCGAGGCGCTTTCCCAGTCGATGTCGAGGCCCAGCGCGTCGAGACGGTCTCGCCGACGGCCGGATCGGATTCCCTCCGCGCCGCGATCATCGCCGGAATCGTCGGCGTCGCGGTGATGCTGCTCGGCCTCGTGCTGTACTACCGGCGGATCGCCGTGGTCGTCGTCGCGGGTCTGGTGGTCTGGGGGGCGACGGTCTTCTCGCTCGCCGCATTCGTCTCACAGGCGACGAACTACGCCCTCAGCCTCGCGGGGGTGACCGGCATCATCGTCGCCATCGGTGTGACCATCGACTCCTACATTGTGCTGTTCGAGCGCCTCAAGGACGAGGTGCGGGCGGGTCGAACCCCGCGCAACGCCGCCCCGAGGAGTTTCCAGTCGACCTGGCGGACCATCCTGACCGCCGACCTCGTCTCGGTCATGGCCTCCGCCATCCTGTTCTGGTTGAGCGTCGGCTCCGTGAAGGGCTTTGCTCTCTACCTCGGCCTCACCACCTTGGCCGACCTCGCGGTCTGCTACCTCTTCACGCGCCCGGCGGTCATCCTGATGGCGAGCCGGCATCGTGACGGTCGTCTCGTCGGACTGGGGGCACGGGCATGAGCGTCAACGAGACACGCGGTGAGGCCATGGCGGTTGGGCCAACCGGGCGCAGCCGACTGTTCCGGGGTCAGACGGCGATCGACTTCTACGGTCGACGCCGTCTCGGTCTCGTCACCTCGCTCGTCCTCCTCGTGGTGACGATCGGTTCGCTCGGTCTTCGCGGTCTCGATCTGGGCATCGACTTCGAGGGCGGTGTCTCCTGGGA
This sequence comes from Actinomycetota bacterium, assembly GCA_010024485.1. Classification (GTDB taxonomy): domain Bacteria; phylum Actinomycetota; class Acidimicrobiia; order Acidimicrobiales; family Ilumatobacteraceae; genus Casp-actino5. The sequence continues at coordinate 1,077 of RGGX01000340.1, forward strand.
TGTCCCCGCCGCGGAGTTCGGCGTCGATGCGGCCGCTGATCTCCTCGAGGAACAGGGCGTCTCCACCGACGGAGCGCGAATCCAACTCCGGTC
>RGGX01000035.1 GCA_010024485.1 Actinomycetota bacterium
TCGCGAGCGGAGTCGGTGTTCATTCCAGTGGAAGTCCATGTCGCACCCGATGTGGTCGCCGGAGAGCACGAGGCGGTACTTCGCGTGACGTCCTCGCGCAGTTCCGAGGCCGACGGACTGCTCCGCGTATCGCTGACCGTGGAACCCGACCCGGGGCTCTCGATCACCATCGACCCCTCGGTGGTGCGAGGAACCCATCGAGTTGAGTCCGAAGCCAAAGTGACCAACACGGGTAACACACCACTGCGCATCGCGTTGGAGACTCTCGATCCGGCAGGCGCCGTGACCTGCGCGGCTACGCCGTCCTCGCTCGCACTTGAGCCAGGAGCGTCGGCGCCCGCAACGATCACCGTGTCCGCTCGTCGACGTGCCCTCGGCGGATCGATCAGGCGTCTCGTCGGGATCCGAGCGGAGGGCACCTCCGAGACCTCACAAGTGTCGACACAAGTGTCGACCGAGGAATTCCTCACCTTCCATCATCGGGGCGTGGCGACCGCGAGGGTGCTCGCCCTCGCGGTCATCGGAGTCGTCATCGCCGTGCTCGGCGGCCTGTTCTCCCTCGCGACTCTCGCTGACGCCGACGACGCGCCCCTCTGGATTCAGTCTCGGTGGAGCCGCCTCGGCGCCGACCGGTGGTGTGATCGGAACGATCGATGCCCGATCCGACTCGTCTCCCGTCGCGCGGGCACGGGTCACGGCGATCGGCACCGATCGCGATGGTCGAGCGGTGGAGCTCGCCTCGACGGCGACCGACGAGCGAGGCGCCTACCGCTTCCCCTCCCTACCAATCGGAACCCACCGGCTCAACGTCGAAGCCGTGGGGTTCGCTGAGCAGACCGACGACCTCGAGGTGATCGTGGTTCCAGGGGAGGACACCGAGGTCGATCCGATCGAATTGCGAGGACTCGATGGGGAGGTTCTCGGAGCGGTCACTCTCGCCGATCGTTCGCCGGGTGCTGCGGGCCCTGATGAGGTGACGATCACCTCCGAGTCCGTCGACGATCGGCTGGCTGATCCGGTGACGGCGACACCGGACGAGCGCGGCCTCTTCACGATCAGCGGCCTCTCCGCTCCTGGTCGGCACCGCTTGACGTTGACGGCGCCGGGCCATGTCTCGAGGACGATCGACGTCGAGTTAGCCGCCGGACAGTCGCTCACCGTGCCGCAGGTGAGCCTTCCCGGAGAACCCGGCTCGATCGCGGGCCGCGTCGTCGACTCCTCCGGACGACCGGTCGACGGGGTCGCCGTTCGCATCCTCGGCTCGGGAGTCGAACTCGAGGCTGAGACCGATGCCGATGGGCGATACGCCCTGGCTGAGGTGCCAGCCCCCGACACGTTCGTCGTGGAGTTCTTCCTCACTGGATACGAGCGTCAGTCGACCGCTGTGCGCCTCGAGGCCGGGGAGCGTCGCGATGCGGTCAACGGCACCCTGCTCGGCACCACCGCGATATTGAGCGGACGGGTGCTCGATGCCGAGGGAGCCGGGATTCCATCGGCGACGGTCACCGTTCGCGGGGAGGGCTGGTCGACCGTCACCTCCTCCTCATCGTCGACCACCGCTGCCGGCCAGGTCGGCACCTACCGGCTGGCTGGTGTACCCGTACCCGGCTCGTACACCGTCACGGTCGAAGCGGACGGCTACTCGACCCGATCGATCGAGGTGGTGTTCGTGGTGGCGGCCCCGCAGACCGGCATGGATGTGGTCCTGTCGGTCGACACCGGTGCCGTCTCGGGGACGGTGTCCGTCGACGGACTCGCGACCGGGGGTCTCGATGTGTCGCTCGACGACGGCCGAACGTCGCGGCGTGTTGTTTCGGCGACGAGCCCTGCGGGTCGATATTCGTTCACGGGCGTCAGGCCCGGCTCATACACCCTCACCGTTGAAGGCCGGGGGGTGGAGACCCGGATCTTCGCGATTCGGGTCGCCGCCGGCGGGTTGGTCACCGTCGATGTATCCACTGAGGCGGCCGACTGATGTTCGTGCAGGTGCGTCCCCCAGAGGCGCGTGTCGCGGCGGGATCGTCGATCGACCTTGAGGTGCTCGTGCACGACACGGATGGGGACCTGAACGGGGCCCCTCTTGAGGTCGATCTCCTCGGCGTGCCGAGTCGTTGGGTGACCGCGGGCGCCTCGCCCGCCGATGCCTGGGTAGGCCCCCGCATCGCCATTCAGATGCGGGTCGATGTGCCTCGGCACTTCGCTGCCGGTGAGCTCGTTCTGGCGGTCCGAGTGCGGCCGGCCGGATCTGAGGCCTCCCTCGACTCGGCAGCCTTCGAGCGAGTGGTGATCAACGTCTCGGAGGCGCCGTCGGTGCGCCTGACCGTCGAGCCGTCTGTCCTGTCGGGCAGGCGGCGGGCGCGCGGGTCGATGATCGTCGCGAACGACGGCTCGTCTCCCATCCTCGCGGCGCCCTACGCCATGGATGTGGAGGGTGCTGTCCGGGTGGCTTTTGATCGGGCTCGCGTTGAGGTCGGCCCGAACTCCTCGACGAGGGTCGGAGTGACGGCTGATGGCGGCCGCGCCTGGTTTGGACGACCAAACCGCCGCGCCATCACCCTCGGAGTCGAGGCCGGCGCTCGAGTTCCTCTCGAGTTGCCCGTCGTGCGACCCGCCCGCATTGGACCGATCCTGTCAGCGCTCCTGTTCGCCGTGCTCGCCCTCGCCCTGTTGGGTGTGTCCGCCGCCCCCGGTCTTCTGCGAGACCGCGAGGCGGACAACCCGGAGGTGAGCGCACCAATCGATCAGCCAGCGGGGCTCGGGCGACTCGCGGGCTCCGTCGTCGAGGGGCGAGTGGTTGCGCAGTCCGATGGTTCGACGATCGACGGAGCAGTCGTTGAGCTGTTCGCGGCCGACGACCAGGTGTCACCGGTGGCGGTCGCGGCGAGCGGGGTCGACGGCGTCTTCACGCTGGTGTCGCCGAGTCCAGGACCACACCTCGTGCGCCTGTCCGCGGCGGGATTCACAACGGCTTGGCAAGGAGGCACGTCTCGTCCCGACGCGGTCGTCGACGTTCCCACTCCGGGTTCCGAGGGCGGGTCCACCGTTGACATCGGCGACCAAGTGCTCACCGGAGACACGGGCCGGATCTCCGGTCGGGTGACCGGCGTCGATGCGACCGGCTCAAGCCTGAGCGCCCGCGTGCTCACCGACGACGATGCTGAGGTGCGCGAGCTGCTCATCGGAGTCGGGGGCACGTTTGAGCTGGTTGACCTGCCTGCCCCATCTCAGATCTCACTCGAGGTCAGCGTCGCCGATCGGCTGGTCGCCTCGCACACCGTCTCGCTTCTGGCCGGAGGAAGGGTGTCCGACGTGGTGCTGACCACCTCCGTGGGGGAGGGGAGCGTTGTCGGGACGGTGTCCACCGAGGCCGGAGGGCTCGGCGGCGTATCGGTGGTGGTGAGCGATGGTTCTCAACGTTGGGAGACGGTGTCGTTAACCCAGGGCGACATCGGCTCGTTCTCCTTTGAGGGGGTGCCGGTCTCGCCTCGACTGACGGTCACCGCCACGCGAGCCGGCTTTGTCTCGGCTTCGGTGGTGACCTCGTTCGGTCGCGACGGCGTTGCTCGCGCCGATCTCCGACTTGAGCCCGCCGATGGTTCCATCTCCGGTGTCACCACCATCGCCGGTGGTGATCCGGTGAGCGGCGTTGAGATCGCGGTCGGCGGGCTGACCGGAGATGGTTCGATCGGTGTGGGAACCGTGTCGGTCGATCGGGTCGGAGTTGGGGCCGGCCGGTTCACGCTGTCCGGCCTGACGGTTCCCGGCGAGTACGTGCTCACCTTCTCTCGTGATGGTCTGGTGACCCAGACGCGGGAGGTCACCCTTGCGCGGGACGATTCGAGGATCGACGACCTCGTGGTTGGTCTTCCGAGTGAGGACGCGCTGGTGAGCGGAACGGTGACCGGGCCCGGTGGTGCCGCTCTCGCCGATGCCTCGGTGGTGCTCTCCGATGGCACCACGGTGGTTCGCACGGTCAGTGCCGATGACCCGGCCGGTCGTTTCGAGTTCTCGGGGATCGCGCCCGGGGAGTTCACGCTCACCACGCGGGTACCGGGAGCGCTTCCGGTGGTGACCCGGGTGACGGTTGGTGCCGGTTCGACCGTGGAGGTCGGTGTGGCGGTTGGGGAGTCATCGACGGTGACCGGTCGCGTGGTGACCGGCGGTACTCCGGTCGGTTCGGTAGCGGTGAGGGTCTTCCGGGTGGTCGATCACCCAGGGCCAGCGAGCGCCGCGGTCGCCGCCACGGTCTCGGCTTCGGACGGCTCCTTCAGCCTCTCCGGCTTCGACACGCCCGGCACCTTCGTCGTGACCGCGCAGTCGCCATCCGACCCCACGGCCACGGTTGCCTCGGTGGTGGTTGAGGTCCCGGTCGCAACCGCCATCGCCGTCGGTGATCTCGACGTCTCGAGCGACTGACCTGATCGAGCGAGGACCTCGCTGGTCGATCAGCGCGGGTCGAGGCAGAGGACCTCAGAGGGTGTCTCCACCCAGGTCACCCCGGCGCCGCAGATCTCTGGAGAGGTCCGTGGCACCCTCGGGCCGTCGTCGTCGAGGGAGCCGGCGAGCGCGGTCGACCTGATGACGGCGAGTTTCACGCGATCGACGACGTCGATCGGGATACCTGCCCCGAGAGTGGCCGAGTCGAGCGCGTTACGTGTCTGCTCCGCGAGGACACCGTCGATCGTGATGTCGACGCCGAGGTCGGCGAGGATCGTCTGCGCCTCTTCGATCTCGGTTGCGGTCAGCTCGTCGGCCGGGTGCTCGGCCTCGGAGGCGATCGAGTAGTCGGCGGAATCGCAGGTTGATGGGGTGATTAGCCCGTCCGCTCCGGTTGAGGCGCAACCACCGACGGCCCAGGTGGTGATCTCGATAGTGGCGATCGTCGTGGTTGGCGCGGTCGTCGTGGTGGTGACGACTGTCGTGGTCGGCGCGATGGTGGTCGCCACGGTGGTGGAGGGGGTCACCTCGTCGGTGCCGCGCTCATCCCACCAGTCGAGCAGCCGTGGGACGGCGACAAGGGCGAGGATCGCGAGGGCGAGTAGCGCGACGACGACTCCGAGGATGACGAGGAGTTTTTTCGAGGAGTCTTTTGGGGCGTCCGGGTCGATGAGTTCGGGTTCGACGGCGGACTCGCTCGGCCCAGTGCTGTCCCCGGTATCAGTTGAGCGCAGGGCCTGCGGGTTCACGAGGCGCATTCCGCGTGGAGGCTTGAAGCCGCTCGGCATCTTCATGTTGCTCAGCGACTTGCCGGTGTATCTCCGGGTGGTGCGCTCGAGTTTGCTGAGGCCGGGTACGTGCCGACGGAGCTGTCGGAGCACCGTGTTCTGGATGCCGCGCGAGACCACGGCGAGAGTCTCGCACAATTCCTACATTCACCGCTCCTGTGTTTCGCCGGCTGGAGACGCGGGGGCTTCTCCGTCCGGTGTGGTGTTGTCAGAACGGTGTGAAACGGGTGCGTGGCCGATGGGGTCGATGCGGGAGCCTCCGATGGTGCCTTGTCGCGCTCGGCCCCAGCGGGTGACGTCGGTTCGTGTGGGTTCCGTCGTGCGCCGACTTCTTGTCGGCGTGACCGTTCTCGCTGGGGTCGGCGCGTCGGCCGGTTGCGGAGGCGAGGAGATCCGCGCCGAATCAGGCGAGGTTGTCGCGCCTGGCTCGTGGTCGGTGTTCGATCTCCGCGCGGGCGACTGCATCGATGCCGGAGACGTCGAAGGCGACATCTCTGACGTCGGCCTCGTGCCCTGCGATCAGCCGCACACCCAAGAGGTGTTCGCCACGGTCGACAATCCGGAGACCGTCTACCCGGGTGCCTCCGAGCTCGCGCTCTGGGCTGATGGCGCGTGTCTCGCCGAACTCCGTTCTGCCCTCGGCCTCACGCTCGCCGACGGGGTCTTCATCTCGTATCTGCTTCCGAGTTTTGACGGCTGGAACAAGAACGACGACCGGACGGCCGTCTGCGTGCTGGTGTTCCCCGATCGCGGTTCGGTGATCGGCTCGTACATCGCTGGAACAGCGGTGCAGACCGCCGTGAGCACCACGGAGGTCGCAGGCTGATGGGGATCATGGTGTCCTCCGGCGCGCAGATGATGTGCACGTTCGGTGCTGCGCCTTCGGCGCTGAATGTTTTGCCGGTCGGGATGGTGAACGCCGGCGGCCCGGCTGCGGCAACGATCATGGACAACAAGCCGATGGTCAATATCGCGCCATTCGGTATGTGCATGTCGATGGCGAACCCGCAAGTAGCGGCGGCCACCGCGGCCGCGCTCGGCGTGCTCACCCCGATGCCGTGCCTTCCGAACATCCCGGGGCCGTGGGCTCCGGGTTCGCCGACGGTGCAGATCGGCGGCAAGCCCGCGCTGACGAACTCGTCGAAGTGCATGTGCGCCTACGGCGGAGCGATCTCGATCATGGTGCCCGGCCAGTTCACGGTGATGGCGCCGTGAAGGTCCGTCGTCCCCTTCGTTTCGAGGCGGCGGCCGCTCGTCGGTGCCCCATTGGCGGCCGCGGGAAATGGCCTCTTTCCCGGGCGGGAACGGTCATGTATTGTTCCTACCTCCACACGAACCGGAGGTATCCATGCCCAGTTACTTGACCCCTGGCGTCTACATCGAAGAGGTCCCCTCAGGCTCCGCCAGCCTGTCCGCCGGGGCGACCGCGATCGCGGCCTTCGTCGGTTTCACCGAGAAGGCACCGAAGGATGACCCGACCGATCCCGAGGGTCTCAAGCCTCGCCTGGTCACCAACTGGGCTCAGTACGAGTCGCTCTACGGAGGCTTCGTGCCCGGCGCCATGCTTCCCCACGCCGTCTACGGCTGGTTCCTCAACGGCGGCTCGGTCTGCTACATCGTGCGCATCCCGCACAACCGCCCGTCGGAGGAGCCGGGTCAGATGGCCCTGCCGGCCGCTGACCGCGCCATCGGTCAGGTTCTCGAGTTCGAGTCGATCGGGCCAGCCGACGGCGTCACCGTCGCCGTGACCAACGCCGAGCCGCTCGACAATCCCGACGGTGATCCGATCCCGACCTTCGACATCGAGGTCGTCAAGGACGGCGACGTCGTCGAGACCTACGAGCGCGTGACGATCGCCGCCGGCGATCGGAACGTGGTCGACACCATCACCGGCACCTCCGAGCACGTCAAGGTCGCGACCAAGGTCGACATCACTCCGGATATCGATCTCACCCTTGCCCAGCCGAAGCCCGGCCTCTACCCGATCCAGCCCGCCCCGCGTGAGCCGGTCGAGGTGAAGGCTGCGACCTTCGCCGGTTCCGAGACAGCTCGCAACGGCATCAACGGCCTCGTCATCGCCGACGACGTGACGATGGTGATGGTCCCCGATCTCGTGACCGCAGCCACGAAGGAGGACGGCTCGATCGACCTCGGTATGTGGAAGGCGGTCCAGACCGCGGTGATGAACCACTGCGAGGGCCAGGCCAACCGCATGGCCGTCCTTGACTCGCCTCCCGGGATGTCGGTCCAGCAGGTCAAGGAGTGGCGCACCGACGTCGCCATGTACGACTCGGCTTTCGCTGCCTTCTACTACCCGTGGATCAAGGTCTCGAACCCGGTTCCGACCAACGGCGACGATGAGATCCTCGTCCCGCCGTGCGGTCACATGGCCGGGCTCTGGGCGCGCGTCGACGACACCCGTGGTGTCTGGAAGGCCCCCGCGAACGAGATCGTTCGCGGAGCGCTCGACGTGGAACTGCCGATCACCAAGGCCGAGCAGGGCCTGCTCAACCCGATCGGCATCAACTGCATTCGCCCGTTCGGCACCCGCGGTATCCGGGTGTGGGGCGCGCGAACCCTCTCCTCGGATTCCGACTGGCGCTACATCAACGTGCGTCGTCTGTTCAACATGATCGAGACCGCGATCATGGAGGGCACGCAGTTCGCCGTGTTCGAGCCGAACGATCAGAAGCTGTGGGAGGGCGTGAAGCGCACCGTCGGCGCGTTCCTCCGTGGCCTCTGGCGCGATGGGGCGCTCTTCGGCGCGACCCCCGACCAGGCGTTCTTCGTTAAGTGCGACGCCGAGAACAACCCGCCCGAATCGATCGACGAAGGCAAGTTGATCGTCGAGGTCGGAATCGCCCCGGTGAAGCCCGCCGAATTCGTCATCTTCCGTATCAGCCAGTTGAAGGACTCCTCGTCCTGATCGGGCGGGGTTCCTTCAACCCGAGATCAACCAACACCACCACACCGAAGGAGTGACTCGCCGTGAGCGACCATGATTCAGAATTCCTGGGTTCCCAGTTCGGGCTCGAGATCGATGGAGTCGAGCTTGCTCGGTTCACCGCCGTCTCGGGTCTCGGATACGAGAGCGAGGTCGTGACCTTCCAGGACACGCTCGCCGACGGCAAGGTCGTCACCCGCAAGCGCCCCGGGCGTATCAGCTTCCCTGACATCGTGCTCAAGCGCGGTCTCTCGGCTGACAACGCCCTCGTCGACTGGTATCAGACCGTCATCGACGGCGCGGTCGAGCGCAAGAGCGGTTCGGTTGTTATCTACGACCAGACCTCGACGGAACTCGGTCGGTGGAACTTCGAGAACGCGTGGATCTCGAAGTGGTCGGCCTCGGATCTCGACGCTGGTACTGACGACATCATGATCGAGGAGATCACGATCTCGCACGAGTACATGGAACGAGCCTGACCCCTCGGGGAATGGCCTGAGAGACGGAGGTCCGGGACATGGCGCTGCGCACTGAATTCGAGTTCATCCTTCCGAAGGGGCTCGTCGACGACGACGGCATGCTCCACCGGGAGGGGACGATGCGCCTCGCCACGGCCCGCGACGAGTTGGAGCCGCTGCGCGATCCCAAGGTGCGCGACGCCGACGACCCGTATCTCACCATCGTGGTCCTGTCGCGGGTGATCGTCGGACTCGGCTCCAAGTCGCGGGTAACGCCCCGGGACATCGAGGGGCTGTTCGCCGCCGATCTCGCGTACCTCCAGGACTTCTACAGCGTTGTCAACTTCGGAACGGAGGACGAGATTGAGGCTCTCGTCCAATCAGTCGACGCGTCCCGTCCGGCCACCGCTCGCGGTGGTCGGACGGACGTCGACGAAGTTCCTGCCGTCGCCGAGTTTGATGGCGGCGACGATTTCGAGTCCGATGACGACGAGTCGGAGGAGGCGGTCGCGCCGACGGCGCCGCGACGAACCCGCATCGAAGAGGTCAAGCGCTCGGCCCCGACCGGGACCGACCCCGATGCATGAAGCGCTACCCGGAGTCCGCGCTCTGGGATGAGCTGACCTATCTCGCCTATCACCTGCACTGGTCACTGCCCGATCTGCTCGACCTGGCGCACCGCGACCGGGTTCGGATCATCAACATCGTCTCGGAACTGAACCGCCGATCGATCGAGACCATTCGCAATGGCTAAACTTTCCTACAAACCCGCGCCGCGTAACCGAGATCACCTCTTCCAAGAGGCGACCTCGAACGCTCACTCCTTCCTGCTCGAGGTCGACGGGCACCGGATCGGACGGTTCACCTCGGTCTCGGGTCTCAAGATGCAGGTCGAGGTGGAGAGTTACGTCGAAGGCGGGGTGAACGGCTTCGAGCACAAGCTCCCGGGCCGGGTGACCTGGGAGAACCTCGTGTTCAAGCGCGGTGTCACGGTCGACGACAACTTGTTCAACTGGTTCAACCTGACCGTTGGCACGGGGTTCGACAAAGAGAACTCGGTAGCCCGAGCCACCTGCGCTGTGACGATGCTCTCGGCTGCTGGCAAGCGGCTCCGTTCATGGAACATCATCGACGCCTTCCCGGTGCGCTGGTCTGGTCCGGACTTCAGTGCGGAAGCTGAGGAGGTTCCGGTCGAGGAGCTGGAGGTGGCCCACCATGGCTTCACAGCCACCACCTTCTGAACCGACGGCCGACCAACCCGGTGTCGCAAGTGACGGCGAGGTCCGCCTCGAGCGGGCGCTTCGACCCATCTCCCGCAGTCGTCGCCGGCCGATCAGCCGCATAGGGACGCTGCTCAGGTCGACTCTCGGGTTCGGACGCCGACTGGGCACGGGACTCTCTCGCCGTGAGCAGGTGTTGTCTCCGGTGGGTGCCGCAAGCGTCCGGGTTCCCGATGGGGCATGGCACCTTCCGGTGGCAGAGGAGCAACCGGCCGGACCGGT
>RGGX01000341.1 GCA_010024485.1 Actinomycetota bacterium
GCCGAGGCGATCACCGCCGGTGGTTACTCCCTCGGAGGAGAGCAGTCCGGTCACATCATCCTCGCCGACCATGCCCCCTCCGGTGACGGGCTCGCCACCGCCGTCGCGGTGCTCGACCTGGTCCGTCGCGACGGTCGTCAGGTCGGCGAGATCGCCGCCGCCACCATGGCCTCCCTTCCTCAGGTGCTGGTCAATGTCGGCATCGATCCCGCCGGACCGAGCGCTGCTGAACTCGTCGAGACGGCCGCCGCGGTCATCGGTGAGCAGGAGCGACTCCTCGGGGCCGGAGGGCGTGTGCTGGTGCGCCCGAGCGGTACGGAACCGCTCGTTCGGGTCATGGTCGAGGCGCCGACGACCGAGGTCGCGCGACAGGTGGCGGACGCGATCGCGGCGGAGATCCACCTCCATGCCGGGGGTCGTTGACCAGACCCCCTCTGACCGAGTGTGTCGGTCCTCGTCGGTAGTCTGTGAGGCATGTGCGGCATCGTCGGCGTGCTCGCCCGGCGATGGGCCGGGGAGGTCCCGGCCGCTGGCGGCTTGCTCGCCGATCTGGATGAGGCGCTCACGGCGACCGGGCCGCTCGACACCGACCGTCTCATCGCCGCGCTCGTCGCCGTCGACCGCCCTCTCCGCTCGGTCGGGGGTGTGCTTGCCGCGCAGGCCGATCCGGGACTGATCCCGTCAGTTCTCGAGCGGCTCGGTGCGGTGGAGGCGGCGGTGTCACGCGCCGAGGCCGAGATGGAGTCGGGGGCCTCCTCCCTCGGTGAGGACGAGACCGAGCGCATCGCAGCCGGTCTGGTGACCGTCCACGACCTGTGCTGGGCCATCAGACACGACCGCTGCGCGCTGATGACGTCGGTGCTCGAGCTCGCCGGGGCCTCAGCCACCACGTCGGCCGTCGAGGCCTTCGTCTCGATCCATCAGACGCTCGCCGCGATCGACCGACTGGAGGTGCGCGGACGGGACTCGGCCGGGGTGCACATCATGGTGAGCGGTCACGGCCTCGACCTCGATGAGCATGCCGAGACCATCCGCGCGAGGGCGACGGATCCGCTCTTCCAGTCGGGCGCGGTCCGCGTCGTCGGCGACGCGCTCTCCTTCGTCTACAAGGCGGCCGCTGAGATCGGCGAACTCGGGGACAACACCAGGCACATCAGATCGCAGATCGC
>RGGX01000342.1 GCA_010024485.1 Actinomycetota bacterium
GCCGCCGTGCTCGAGAACCTGTACCTCGCCTACTCCAAGTCGGCGATCGAGAGCACCATCAACGACGCGCTCTCCGGGGTAGCCGACACGCAGACGGCATCTCCGAGCCCGGCAGGGGAGGTGCGTGAACGATGAGCCTCACCGACGTGTCAACAGTGACCGACAGCATCAGCATCGTCCTCATCGATGACCACCCGATCGTCCGAAGCGGCATATCGACGCTGATGAGCCTCACCAACGACCTCAACGTCGTCGGCGAGGCCGAGTCCGTGGAAACCGCGATCGAGCTTCTCGGTCAGGTCGACCCTGACATCGCCGTCCTCGACCTCAGACTTCCCGACGGTCCCGGACTCGACGTCGCCCGATGGATCGCCGAGAACCGTCGACGCACACGATGTGTCGTCCTCACCTCGGTGCCGACGGACCGGGCGATCGTCGCCGCCTACGAAACCGGCGCGGTCATGGCGTTCCTCGCGAAAGAAGCCGACATCGACCCGCTGCTCGACAGCATCCGGCAGGTCGCTCAGGGGCACGCGCTGCTCGACGCCTTCACGGTCCGCGACGCATCGGCCCGCCTCGACGAGTACGGGGTGCACCAGCTCGACGCCCTCGGTGAGCGGGAGTTGAAGATCGCCCAACTCGTGGCAGCCGGACTGTCCGACACCCAGATCGCCGAGCAACTGCATGTCTCGCTGTCCACCGTGAGAAATGCGTTGAGCTCGATGTACTCGAAGTTGTCGATCGAACGGCGCACCCAGCTCGTCCGACTCGTCTGGCTCGCCAGGTCCGACTCCGACATCCTCTGACGTCACCGCGCAGGGCCCCACGCGACGCCGGCGCGCCGGACCCGACAGCGTGGTCACGGCCAGTACAAACCGCCCGGGTCAAAGCGTCTAAGGACACATTTCCTATACCAATTCGCCGGCAGGTCACGAACAATCGAGTCATGCACAGCAGCGATACCGTCGTGACGCCGACCTGGGCGAACTCGTCCAATCCTCTGGCCCGAGGTGTCGCGCAGCCGTTGCAGCGCTTCCTGCATCGCGAGATCGCCGGAGGGGCGCTCCTGCTCATCGCCACGATCGCCGCGCTCATCTGGGCGAACATCGGGCACTCGTACCACGACTTCTGGGAGACCGAGGTCGACCTCACCATCGGTCCCTGGAGCC
>RGGX01000343.1 GCA_010024485.1 Actinomycetota bacterium
GCCGCCCGATCGGGCGGCGTAACGGAACGGGTCGAACCGGACGGGGGTGGTGAGGCGTCAGGGGAGGTAGCCGCTCACATCCACCAGCACGTCGGCGCGCCCGTGCACGTAGACGCACACCGTTCCCGTGCTCGACAGCGGCGCGATCACCGCATTGGCGACCGTGTCGCCGGTGGAGAAGTTGAGGTTCGACGCCTCGTAACGGGTGCCGCACGGGTAGACGGTGATGTAGCCACCGGCGGCTGTCGTGTTGGTGACCGTCACGTTGAGGGATGCGACGGAGGCTCCGGTCGGCACGCCGGCTCGACCGGCGACCTGGACCTCGACGATGCTGTTCGCCACCAGACCCGAGCGACCCGCCGAACGGGTGTCCGCGAGGCGGGTCGGCGCTGTCGCACCGAAACCGGACCCATCGAGGAAGGCACCGTTCACGTCGATGAGCACATCGGCCGAGCCGTAGACGTAGACACAAACGGTTCCGGTCGACGAGAGCGGGGAGATGACCGCGTTCGCGACGGTCTGACCGTTCGTGAAGTTGAGGTTCGAGGCATCCGGCCGCGCACCGCACGGGTACACGGTCGCGTAACCGGACCCGGGTACCGAGGTGTTGGTGACCGTCAGGTTCATCGACACCGCTGACACCCCCGATGCGGGGATGCCGGCCACGCCGAGCAGGCCGACCTCGAGGACCCTGGCTCCTCCGATCGTGCCGGAGTTCCGGGTGTCGGCCACGCGTGTCGGGCTGGTGGGGATGAAGCCGGAGCCCTCGAGGATCGCGCCGCTCACATCGACCAGTACGTCGGCCTGACCGTTCGCCGCGAAACACACCGAGCCCGATGCCGAGACCGGGACGATCACCGCGTTGGCGACTGTTCTGCCGGCTGTGAAGTTGAGACTCGAGACGTCGGGCTGGGCACCGCAGGGGTAGACCGTCAGGAATCCGGAGCCTCCCGTGGCGCCCGTGTTGGTGACCGTGACGTTCATGGACACCGCTGAGACCCCGGCACTCGGGACCCCTGCCCGTCCGAGAACGGGTACCTCGAGGATCCGACCGTCGCCGACGCGTGCCGGGGCGACGCCTCCCTGGCCGGTACGGGTGTCGATGAGACGGTTGGGAGCGATGGCCTGCAGCGTGGACACCGGCGAGTCGTCGGAACCGCCGC
>RGGX01000344.1 GCA_010024485.1 Actinomycetota bacterium
TGATCGGTCGCACCCACGGGATCCACGCCGAACCGACCACCTTCGGGGCCAAGGTGGCCCTGTGGGCGCTACAGGTCGACCGCGACCTCCGTCGCCTGACCGCCGCTCGCGACTCGGTCTCGGTCATGAAGTTGAGCGGTGCCGTCGGCACGTACTCGAACATCCCACCCGAGGTGGAGGCCCACGTCGGTGAGGCGCTCGAGCTGACCCCGGTTCCTGCGACCCAGGTCGTCGCTCGCGACCGGCACGCGGAACTGCTGTACGCCTGCGCGTCGATCGCGGCGACCTGTGAGTTGGTGGCTGTCGAGTTGCGGCATCTCCAGCGGACCGAGGTGCGGGAGGTGCTCGAGGGGTTCGCCCCCGGGCAGAAGGGCTCCTCGGCGATGCCCCACAAGCGGAACCCCATCTCAGCCGAGACGATCTCCGGGCTGGCCCGTGTGGTGCGGTCGAACCTCTCGGCTGGGCTCCAGGATGTGGCGCTCTGGCACGAGCGCGACATCTCCCACTCCTCGGTCGAGCGCGTGATCCTTCCCGACTCGACCACCCTCGCCCACTATCTGGTTCGGCGTCTTGACCGCCTGGTGTCGCGACTCGAGGTCTTCCCGGAGCGGATGCGGGCGAATCTCGAGTCGAGCCGAGGTCTCGTGTTCAGTCAGGCCGTGCTGCTGGCTCTGGTGTCGGCGGGAATGACCCGCGACGACGCCTATCGAGTCGTCCAGAGCAACGCCATGCGGGTCTGGGATGAAGGGGGCGATTTCCGAACCCTGCTCGAGCAGGATGAAGCGGTCACAGGGGTCGCTGACCAGGTCGACCTCGATGGCGCGTTTGACATCGGTCGATCACTCAAGAACGCGCAGAAGATCTTCGAGAATCTCGAGGCGATCCAGCGGTAGAACGACAATGTCCCGCTGTGTATACAGCGGGACATCGAACGGGTCTCGACGGCGTCAAACCGTCATATGAGTTCGGGTGACGTTCAGAGCGACCGGGGAATACCGGCGCGCTTCAGCACGGCGGCGTCGACACCGATCTCACGCCAGGTGGCGTAGGAGATGTGGCGGCGCTCGCTGTAGGACTTCGCGATCGAGACGAAGGCGTTCTCGGCGTCGCTCAGATCGTTGCCGGAGGCGAGGTTCTCGAA
>RGGX01000345.1 GCA_010024485.1 Actinomycetota bacterium
CGTCGGCGTACTCATCTCCGATCGCCACCATGCCACCGGCCGAGATCTCGAGTTGCCCGAGGGCCGGGTCGCGCTCGGCGAGGCCGGCGCGCAGGTCCTCGCCCCACACCGCATCGAAGCGATCGGGGTCGAAGAAGATCGGCAGCCAGCCGTCGGCGAGTTTCGCCGTCGCCTTCACCGACAGACCCATGAGCGAGGCCCAGTAGATCGGGATGTCCTCACGCACCGGATGGTTGATCAGCTTGAGCGGCTTCCCGAGCCCGGTGCCCTCCCCCGCGGGGAGCGGAACCGTGAGCACCGAGCCGTCGAACTCGACCCGCTCGCGTCGCCACACCATGCGACAGACCTCGATGTAGTCGCGGATGCGCGGCATCGGCTTCTCATAGGGCACCCCATGGAAACCCTCCACGACCTGCGGACCCGAGGCGCCGAGTCCGAGGGTGAACCGGCCGCCGCTCACGAAGTCGAGGCCGGCCGCGGTCTGGGCGATGCAGGTCGCCGTGCGTGAGTAGACGTTGAGGATGCCCGCCCCGATCCCGATGGTCGAGGTGCTGGCCGCGAGGTAGCCCATCAGGCTGACCGCGTCGAAGCTGTAGGCCTCAGGTACCCAGACCAGGTCGAGCCCGGCCGATTCAAGTGCCTGGACCTGCTTGACGTCGGCGTGGAAGTCGCCCGAGTAGTTGATCATCATCGACAGCTTCATGGGATCGACTCTATGGGGTACGAGTGACGGGCACCCGGTCGGGACTCAACGGCGCGGCGGCCGCGGCACGAAGGCGCTCGTGACGCGGACGTACTCGGCGTAGTCGGGCTTGCGCTTCCGCAGCGACCGCTCGAGGAGCGCGACCCCGGACACCCGGAGGAGGAGGATGTTCATGACCAGTGGTCCGAGCAGGGCCCACCAGGTCCCGGTGACCGCCTGTGCGACGATGCCCACCCCCCACCAGACACAGGCATCACCGAAGTAGTTCGGGTGTCGGGTGTATCGCCACAGCCCCGAGCGCATGACCTTGCCCTCGTTCGTCGGGTCGGCCTTGAACCTGGCGAGCTGGGCGTCGCCGACCACCTCGAAGAGGAGGCCGATCGCGTAGAGCGCCAGGCCGATGACCAGTGCGACACCGGCGAGGGCGCCGTCGTTGGG
>RGGX01000346.1 GCA_010024485.1 Actinomycetota bacterium
CGATGAACGGCGTCGAGTATCTCGCCGACACCTTCGACGCGGAGACGATCGCCATCGTCTCGCTTGCCGGTGAGTACGGCCAGGACGGCGCCTCTGGCGCGAAGCTCGCGGCCGAGGCCCTCGGTCTCGAGATCGTGTACGACGGTGAGGGCGCGATCGCCGGTGGCGACCAGACCCCCATCGTGACCGAGCTCGTCGCCGCCCAGCCCGACATCGTGTGGATGACGACCACCCCGACCACCTTCGCCGAGATCTTCGGTGGCTCGGTGGCCCAGGGTCTGCAGGCTCAGTGGTCCGGTAACAACCCGACGTACAGCTACCTGCTGTTGAACACGGCGCTCGCCGATGCTCTCAGCGCGTACTACACGCAGTCGGGCTACACCGCTCTCTGGGGCCAGAACGACTCGGAGGGCATGGCCCTCGTTGTCTCCGAGATGCAGAAGCGTCGTCCCGACGCCATCTTCTCGGACAGCTACATCCGAGGCTTCCTCGAGGCGATGACGGCCCACCAGATCCTCGAGGCCGCGGCCGACGCTGGTGACATCTCCCGCGCGGGCATCCTCGAGGCGTTCCAGTCGGCCGAGATCGACTTCATGGGTCTCGCCCCGAACCAGACCTGGTCCGGTGACCCGAACGACTACATCGTCCGGGAGACCTACCTGTACGACATCGACGCGTCGAACTTCACGCCAGACGCCACGGTGTCGGACAACGATGGCGGCACCGGCAACGTGCTGGTCGCTGGCCCGTACGCAGGCTCGGCTGCCGAGGCCTACGTCTGGGACGGCCCCTGCTTCGTCGCTGGCTGACGAGGCTGAACAATCACTGGTGACGGTGATGGCGGTGGGCTCCGGCCCACCGCCATCACCCGAACCACCCGAACACACGGAGAGATCGAATGCTCGAGTTAGCCAACGTCGAGGTCGTCTACAACGAGGTGATCCTGGTGCTCCGCGGTCTGTCGATCGAGGTGCCCGATGGTCAGATCGTGGCTCTTCTCGGCGCCAACGGCGCTGGCAAGACCACCTCGCTGCGAGCCATCTCGGGTCTTCTCGGACCGCATGAGGGGGTCATCACCAAGGGCTCCATCACCTACGACGGCAAGAAGCTCAACGATCTCAAACCGTCCGACATCGTCGA
>RGGX01000347.1 GCA_010024485.1 Actinomycetota bacterium
GCGGGCCGCCCCCGCCGCTCGATCCAGCGATCGAGGCGGTGTTGATGATCGAGCCGCCGTGTCCACCGGCGATCATCGCCCGCGCGGCGTGCTTGGTGCCGAGGAAGACCGAGCGCATGTTGACGGCGAAGGTCGCGTCCCACTCGTCGACGCTCTGCTCGGTGATCGGACCGAAGGCGCCGCCGATGCCCGCGTTGTTGAACATCGCATCGAGACCTCCGTGGGACTCGACGGCGTGGGTGACGAGCGCCTCCATGTCGCTCTCGACGGAGACGTCGACCTGAAGGAACCGGAGACGGTCGCCGGCATCGAGATCGGCGATCAGTTCGCGACCGCGGTCCGGGTTCAGATCACCGACGACGACGGCGTACCCGTCGCGCAGGAACCGCTCCGCGGCAGCTCGACCGATCCCGCCTCCACCGCCCGTGACGACCGCGGACGGTCGACGGTCAGTCGGCGGCATCAGTGGTGGGGCCCGGCCTCGTGAACAGTTCGGCGACCCCGGCGAGGGAGCCGAGGGCCGTCGAGGTGTCGGCCGGGAGGAAGATCTTGGTCGCCTTGCCGTCGGCGACCTTCGCGAGCGCCTCGAGGTACTTGATCGCGATGAGGTCGTTGCTCGGGTCCCCGTCGTGGATCGCGGCGTAGACGAGGCGGATCGCATCGGCCTCACCCTGCGCTTCGGTCTCACGCCGGAAGCGCTCCGCCTCGGCGAGTTCTCGCACGGCGAGGGCCTGACCCTCGGCGTGGAGGATCTCCCGCTGGCGAACAGCCTCGGCGGCCAGGATCTCGGCTTGACGCTGGCCCTCGGCGCGCGTGATGGCGGCCTCTCGTTCACCGTTGGCCTCGGTGACGGTCGCGCGACGGGTGCGCTCGGCCTTCATCTGCTCGTGCATGGCGTTCATCACATCGGCCGGCGGATCGATGCGCTGGATCTCGACGCGCTTGACCCGCACACCCCAGGTGTCGGTGGCATCGTCGAGGATGCTGCGGAGACTCGCGTTGATGGAATCACGCGAGGTCAGGGCCTGATCGAGCTGGAGGTCACCGATGAGGTTGCGGAGGTTCGTCTGCGCCAACTTCGTCACGGCGACGATGAAGCTCGCCACGTTGTAGATGAGGCGCTGCGGATCGACCGGCTCG
>RGGX01000348.1 GCA_010024485.1 Actinomycetota bacterium
ACCGCGACCGATCGGGGTCATCGCGTCAATCGCCTTGATGCCGGTCTGGAGCGGCTCGTGCACGGGCTTGCGACCCATGATGCCGGGCGCCCGGATCTCCATACGGCGGAGCTGGCTGCCGACGAGCTCGCCGCGACCGTCCACCGGCTCACCGAGGGCGTTCACGACGCGACCGAGCACGCCGTCACCCACGGGGATCGAGAGGATTCGACCAGTCGCCTTGACCGTCTGACCCTCCTCGATCTCATCACTCTCACCGAGGACGACGGCGCCGATCGACGACTCGTCCAGGTTGAGGGCGAGACCGACGGTCCCGTTCTCGAACTCGAGGAGCTCGTTCACGGCGGCGTCGGGAAGCCCGGAGACGCGGGCGATACCGTCGCCCACCTCGACGACGCGGCCCACGGTGCGGGCCTCGAGCGAGGGCTCGTAGCCCTCTAGGTTCTTGGAGATCGCCTGCGCGATATCGGATGCGGAGATCGTGAGTTCAGCCATGGGTTGCTCCTAGAGACGGCTCTTCAGCTGGTCGACGCGGGTACGGACACTGCCGTCGATGACGGTGTCGCCGACGGTGGCCACGAGGCCACCGACGACGGAGGGGTCGATGACGACCTTGAGGTTGACCTCGTGGCCGGTGGCGTCCGCGAGGGCCGCGCGGAGACGACCCTGCTGGTCGTCGCTCAACGCGACCGCGGAACGCACCTCGGCGACGGCGAGGTCCTTGGACTGTGAGGCGCGGGCCACCAGGCGATCGATGATCGCTGGGAGATCCCGACCGCGACCCGAGCCGACCACCATCGAGACGAGCTGGACGCTGGTCGCCGTCGCCCGGTCGCCGAGCAACGACTCGACCACTCCCTGGCGGCGGTCGGCAGGGACCATCTCGTCGGTGAGCGCGTTGCGGAGCGCATCGCTCGACTCGTAGGCGCGGGCGAACCGGAAGAGCTCGTCCTCCACCTCGTCGAGGGTGCCCTCGGCGCGCGCGATCTCGAAGAGGGCCCGTGCGTAACCCTCGATACG
Organism: Actinomycetota bacterium; assembly: GCA_010024485.1. GTDB lineage: Bacteria > Actinomycetota > Acidimicrobiia > Acidimicrobiales > Ilumatobacteraceae > Casp-actino5. The sequence goes on from RGGX01000348.1 coordinate 1,021, forward strand.
TGCCTCGCTCATGAGCTCGACCCCACCTTCTGGATGAAGTTCTCGATCAGCGCCTGCTGGGCTGAGTCGTCGAGGGTGTCCGCCAGGAGACGGTCGGACACCTCGGCGGCCAGTCGGCTG
>RGGX01000349.1 GCA_010024485.1 Actinomycetota bacterium
CACCGTCGAGTTCGTCGTCGACGATGAGGCCGGTGACTACTTCTTCTTGGAGATGAACACCCGCTTGCAGGTGGAGCATCCGGTCACCGAGGAGGTGACCGGGTTCGATCTCGTCGAGTTGATGATCCGGGTCGCCGAGGGCGAGCCGCTCCCCATCACCCAGGACGACGTCACCTTTTCGGGTCATGCGGTCGAGGCGCGGGTGAACGCCGAGGACCCGGCGAACGGCTTCGCCCCCCAGATCGGAACGGTGTCGCATCTGGTGGTGCCGAGCGGGGTGCGTTGGGATTCCGCGGTGGTGGCTGGCAGCGAGGTCACCCCCTACTACGACGCGATGGTCGCCAAGCTCATCGTCAGCGGTTCCGATCGCGCCACCGCGTTGCGGCGCCTCGGTTCGGCCCTCGACGAACTGGTGTTCGGCGGACTGGTCACCAACACCGGTTTCCAGCGATGGCTCATCGACCGCGAGCCGGTGCGCGATGGCCGGGTGACCACCCGGTTCCTCGACGAGACCGAACTGCCCTCGCGGCCCGAGCCGGCGGCGGCCGCAGCGGCTGAGGCCTGGGCGGCGGCCGTCGCGTCATCGGCGGATCACACCTCGGTGTGGTTCGGCGCCGGGTCGTTCTCGCTGACCCCGCACCGACGCTCACTGCCACGCGTCCTGGTGGATGCCGACGGCGTGGCGCACGAGGTGGCTCGGGGCGCCGATTCGGATCGCGCCGCGGTGGCCAGCGTCTCGTTGGCCGACCGTTCGGTCGCGGTGAATGTCGACGGTTACACCCAGACCTTCGCCGTGCCGTCGCGTTCGCAGCGCTGGGCTCCGGTCGGGGCCGGTGGTCACGGCTCGGCCCGGGCGGTGGTCGCCCCGTTCCCGGGTGGGGTGACCGAGGTCGCCGTCTCGGTGGGTTCCACGGTCGCCGCCGGCGACCCGGTGGTCGTCATCGAGGCGATGAAGATGCTCCACACCCTGACGGCCGCCGGGCCGGGGACCGTGGAGGAAGTACGGGTCGCCGTCGGCGACCAGGTCGCGTCGAATCAGGTGCTCGTCACCTTCGCCGCGGCATCGGATGAGTGATCAGAGGGAGACAAGGTGCACCGCAACATCTACATGACCGATGAACTGCAGGCGA
>RGGX01000350.1 GCA_010024485.1 Actinomycetota bacterium
GCGTTCCACTGCCCGTACCAGCGCTTCAGTTGGCGCGCGAGGTAGCCGTCGTGCCGGCTGAGGTCTCCGAGTCCTACGGCGACCGGGTCGACGGAGTGAAGCGCGGCGAGGGTGTCGACGAGGGAGCGGCTCGCCGTGGATCTCGCCTCGCGGTCAAGGGTGGTCAGCGCCGTCTCCTCATCGCGGACCACCACGCCGTCGACGCGCTCCATCACGTAGAACGGAGCGCCGTTGACCGACTCATCGGCGCACATCCCGAGCGTTCTCGGCACGGGGACCGGACTGTCGACGAGGGCCGAGATGACGCGGTGCTCACGTCCCATGTCGTGGGCGCTCGCGAGGCCATGCGAGAGCGGAGGACGGCGCAGCACCATGGGTCGGCCATCGTCTCCGACGACGGAGAAGGTGAGATTCGAGTGACCTCCGGCGATCACCTCGAACCGGTACGGCCCACGGGCACCGGGAATGTGCTCGTCGAGCCAGGCGGAGACCGAGGACGACTCGATCCCGATCGGCGCCTCGTCTCTCCGCGCCCCCGACACCATGGGGCGATGGTATCCGGACCGTCCCGTAGCCGGCTCGGGGCGGGTGCCCGCGCGGAGGGCTATCGGTAGCGTGGAACCATGACCGATCTCGGAGCCCTCGGCAGTCAGGGCGGTGCCGTCATCGACGTCACCGACGCGACCTTCGAACAGGAGGTGATGCTGCGCTCGCAGTCCACTCCGGTGGTCGTCGATCTCTGGGCGCCCTGGTGCGGACCGTGCAAGACCCTCGGCCCGATCCTTGAGGAGGTCATCTCCGCGACCGGCGGCAAGGTCGTTCTGGCCAAGGTCAACGTCGATGAGAACCCAGCGATCGCTGGCGCCTTCCAGGTCCAGTCGATCCCGGCTGTGTACGCGGTCTCGGACGCGAAGGTTGTCGACGGCTTCATGGGCGCGGTCGGTCGGGCCGAGGTGCAGGCCTTCGTCGACCGCTTGGCACCGAGCGCTGAGGACGACATGATCTCCGCGCTGGTGGCCGCCCGCGACGAGTTAGGACTTCGCGCCGCGTTGGAGACCCATCCGGGCGACGAGGCGATCGTGGTCACCCTCGCCGAGATCCTCGTGGAGCGCGGCGAGACCGAGGAGGC
>RGGX01000036.1 GCA_010024485.1 Actinomycetota bacterium
AGCCAGGTCGTAGTCGGCCAGGTCGCTGTCGCACATCACGATGCCGAAGCCCGAGGACGGGTCGTAGGCCTTGATGACGCCCTGCATGCCGGCGACTCTACCGAAGCGGTCGGATCAGACCGGCGTCAGCCGGCCTTGACGACCTTGCCCGACTTGATGCAGCCGGTGCACACGTTCAGGCGCTTCGGAGCGCCCTTCACGAGAGCCCGCACCCGCTGGATGTTCGGGTTCCAACGCCGCTTGGTGCGACGGTGCGAGTGCGAAACCGACATACCCCACGACGGTCCCTTGCCACAGACCTCACACACCGATGCCATCGAGAACTCCTTTGGGAAGCACCCCGGACGGGTGCCGCTTGCGATCCTCCCGAACCGGTGATGTCGACCGGTGACGGGCAGACACACGCTATCGGTGGCCGACGCGAGCACCACCCGGGCCCCTCGACGGCCCCGTGTAGATTTCGACCCGTGCCCACCCTCGAGCATCTCGACGTGCACGGCCTCAGGGCCGTGGTGACCACCTTCCGCGACACCGTCGCCGCTCACTCGGGCGGGCTCAACCGGCTCAACGTCTACCCGGTTCCCGACGGGGACACCGGTACGAACATGGCCCGGACCCTCGAGGCGGTGGTCTCCGAGATGGAGACCGCTCCCGAGACCCTCGACGCCACCTGCGACGCGATCAGCCACGGTTCGCTCATGGGTGCCCGAGGCAACAGCGGGGTCATCCTCAGCCAGATCCTCCGCGGGCTCGCCACGACCATCAAGTCGCACGCCGAGACGACGGGCGCCAGATTCGCCGACGCCCTCGGCGCGGCGGCGACCGGGGCCTACCAGGCCGTGCTCAAACCGATCGAGGGAACCATCCTGACCGTGGTGCGCGAGAGCGCCGAGGCGGCGCGCTCGGCAGCCGACGACGACGCCGGCCTGGTCGACGTGATCCGGGCCGCCCGCGAGGCCGGACGGGCCTCGCTCGCCCGAACCCCTGAGCTGCTGCCGGTGCTCGCCGATGCCGGCGTGGTCGATGCCGGCGGTGCCGGCTATCTCCTCCTGCTCGACTCCGCCCTCCACGTGGTCGACGGCGAGCCGCTCCCCGAACCGGACGAGTCGGCGGGTCCGAGTGCCGAGGCGGTCGCGGGTGTCGCGCTCCGAGAGAGCTCCGAGGGACTCGACGTCAGCGAGCAGCGCTACGAGGTGATGTACTTCCTCGACCTCGACGACACGCGTATCGACGAGTTCAAGGAGTCCTGGGGTGCCATCGGCGACTCCATCGTGGTCGTCGGTGGTGACGGGCTCTGGAACTGTCACGTCCACACCAATGAGATCGGTGCCGCCATCGAAGCGGCGCTCAGCCTCGACGGGCGGCCCCGCGAGATCCGGGTGACCGATCTGTTCAGCGAGGTGGCCGAGGAGCACGAGCGTCGCGAGTCCGAGATGACCGGTGGGCCCCACACGCGCACCCGAGACGGCGCCGGCCTGCCCAGGGTCACCACCGCTGTGGTCGCCGTGTGCAGCGGTGACGGACTCGCCGAGCTGTTCTCGAACCTCCGGGTCCAGGGCATCGTGACCGGGGGGCAGACCCTCAACCCGTCGACCGCGGAGCTGCTCGAGACCGTCGACCGGGTGAACGCCGATCAGGTGATCATCCTGCCGAACAACAAGAACATCATCCCGGTCGCCGAACAGGTCGACGCCCTGAGCGGTCGCACCGTGCGTGTCGTGCCCACCGTGTCGATGCCCGAGGCGCTCGCGGCCCTCGTGGTGTACGACCCGGAGTCCGATGCCGACGACAACGTCTCCGAGATGACCGAGGCGGTCGCGTCGGTCACCACCGGTGAGGTGACGAGGGCGGTCCGCGACACCAAGACCGACATCGGCGAGGTCGCCGAGGGTGACTGGATCGGCATCACCCGGGGCGAGGGGATCGCCGCGATCGCCGGGCAGCTGACGGAGGCCGCGCTGACCCTGGTCGATGGGTTGCTCGCCGACGGAGCTGAACTCCTGACGGTCATCACCGGCCTCGACGCGCCCGAGGATGTCACCAGCGAGATCGAGGGTCACGTCGCCGCGGTTCACCCCGAGGTACAGGTCGAGGTGCACCGCGGCGGGCAACCCCTCTACCCGTACCTGTTCGGAGCGGAGTGAGCGAGGGCTCGACCCTCCCGATCACGCTCCGCGACCTCGCGGAGATCGACGTCGGCCGCTTGAACCGGGTGGGCGAGAAGCGGCGGGCGGCGCTCGGAGCCGTCGGCATCGAGACCGTGCTCGATCTCCTCACGACCTACCCGAGGCGATGGATCGACCGGACCAACGAGGCGTCGATCGCCTCCCTCGCGATCGGCGAGGAGGCACTCGTGATCGCCGAGGTCCGCTCGGTGAACTCCCGCACCACCCGCAACCGGCGGACCATGGTGTCGATCGTCGTCGGCGACAAGACCGGCAAGATCTCGCTCGTCTTCTTCAACCAGCCCTGGCGAGCCCGTCAACTCTCCGCCGGTATGGAGGTCGCCCTCTTCGGTCGCGTCGACGAGTACGCCGGCGGTCGTCAGATGACGAATCCGATCGTCGATCTCATCGGCGACCGCACCGGACGGATCGTGCCGGTCTACCCGCAGAGCGAGAAGGCCCGCCTCACCACCTGGGAGATCGCCGGATGGGTCGAGGAGGCCCTGCGTCGCTGCGCCGAGCGCGGTATCGCCGACCCGGTGCCCGAGGAGGTCCTCGACCGACTCGACCTCATCGACCGCGCGGAGGCGATCCGCTCCATCCATCAACCGGAGTCGATGCGGGCCAAGGACGCCGCCCGTCGTCGACTCGCCTTCGACGAACTGCTCCGGGTCCAGTCGGTACTCGTCGCCCGCAAGCGCGAACTGGAACGGTCGGCCCGTGGCGTCGTTCATGATCTCAGCGGTGCCCTCGTCAGCCGCTTCCACGATGCCCTCCCGTTCCCGCTGACCGGCGCCCAGCAGCGGACGCTCGCCGAGATCGACGCCGATCTCGCCTCGGGTCACCCGATGCACCGACTCCTCCAGGGCGATGTCGGGGCCGGCAAGACGGTGGTGGCGGTGTCCGCCCTTCTGGTCGCCGTCCAGGGTGGGCACCAGGGCGCGCTCATGGCGCCCACCGAGGTGCTCGCCGAACAGCACCACCAGGGGATCCGGCGACTGCTCGAGGGCGTCACCGTCACCGACGGCGAGAACCTCTTCGGTGACCGGCCCCTGCGCATCGAACTGTTGACCAACCGCGTCACCGGCGCCGAGCGTCGAGATGTGCTGGCCGGTCTGGCCGATGGCTCGGTGGATCTGGTGATCGGCACCCACGCGCTCATCCAGGACGCCGTCGACTTCGCCAGCCTCGGACTCGTCGTCGTCGACGAACAGCACCGTTTCGGGGTCGAGCAGCGGGCGGCGCTGCGCGACAAGGGTGTCGACCGGGTCCCCGACGTGCTGGTCATGACGGCCACACCCATTCCCCGCACCGCCGCCATGACGGTGTACGGCGATCTCGATGTGAGCGTGCTCGACGAGCTCCCTCCGGGTCGCACCCCGATCGACACCCGATGGGCGAACGGTCCGCTCGACGAGGAGTCGGTGTGGATCGACGTACGCGAACGGGTCGCCGAGGGGCAGCAGGCGTACGTCGTCTGCCCGTTGGTCGAGGAGAGCGAGAAACTCGAGGTGGCCTCAGCCGAGGAGACCTTCGAACGGCTCTCCAACGGAGAGCTGGCCGACTGCCGGCTCAGCCTCCTGCACGGACGGATGAGCTCGGTGGAGAAGGAGGAGACGATGGCCTCCTTCCGGCGCGGTGAGGTCGACGTGCTCGTCGCCACCACGGTGATCGAGGTCGGAGTCGACGTACCGAACGCGACGGTGATGGTCGTCCTCGACGCCGACCGCTTCGGGATCGCGCAACTCCACCAGCTGCGCGGCCGGGTCGGTCGCGGGCAGCTCGAGTCGAACTGCTGGCTCGTCACCGCGGACCAGACCGGGTCGAATCCGAGGGTGGAGGCCCTCGTCGCCAGCACCGACGGCTTCGAACTCGCCGAGGTCGATCTCGAACTGCGTGGGGAGGGGACGCTCATGTCGACCTCTCAGAAGGGTCGTAGCGACCTCCGGCTCGCCTCGCTCCGTCGCGACCGGGAACTGGTCGAACTTGCCCGGTCGGTGGCCTTCGATCTGGTCGACGTCGAGCGGGGGCTCGATGACCATCCGATGCTCGCCGATGAGCTCGACCTCCTGCTCAGCGACGAGGACGAGTCATTCCTGACCAAGTCGTGAGCCCCTCCACCGATCATCTCCGCGGGATGATCGTCGGAGCGGAGGCCGTTCAGTCACCGGGTTCTGGGAGCACGAGGTCCCATCGGTCGAGGCAGTCCTCGCACCGGTAGGCGACGATGTCGCCCGGGAGCCAGGGGTCGTCGATCGAGTCACCGTCGCGGGGCCGGCTCAGCAGGAAGGCGCGACCGCCGCAGTCGATGCAGACGATCTCCTCCTCCGGGGTGATCGGCACGGCGCTGCGGCCCGCATCACCCTCGCGCTCCGGATCGAACATCACACCAGTCTGCCAGCGCGGCGCGAGTCCTCGGGAGGTCGATCCTCGGGCCGTAGCCTGACTGGATGCGGGTCGTGTCCGGACAGTTCCGCGGGCGCCGTCTCGTCTCGCCGGAGGGGCGTGACACCAGGCCGACCACCGAGAAGGTGCGCGAGGCCGTCTTCAACGCTCTCGGCTCCCTCGACCTCGTCGACGACGCCGAGGTCATCGACCTCTACGCCGGCACCGGGGCCCTCGGGCTCGAGGCCCTCTCGCGCGGCGCGGCGAGGTGCACCTTCGTCGAGAACGACCGGGCCGCGCTCGAGGCCCTCCGACACAACATCGACCACCTCGGGGTGGCCGACCGGTCCCGAGTGGTGCGAGGAGACGCGCTGTCAGCCGTCGGAAGCCTCGCCGGCGACCTGCTGCTCGCCGATCCCCCGTATGGGGTGGCACCGTGGGAGGAGCTGCTCGCCTCGACGACTGCCGACTTCGTCGTCGCCGAGGCCCCGACCGAGGTGGCGGCTCCCGACGGTTGGGAGGCCGTTCGGGCCCGCCGATACGGCAGGACGTGGGTGACCTTCCTCGAGCGGAAGTAGGTTGACCCCCGATGGGCACCGTCCTCGTACCCGGAAGCTTCGATCCGATCCATCTCGGCCATGTCGATGTGGTCGAGCAGGCTCGCGCCGTGTTCGGCTCCGTGGTGGTCGCGGTGATGCACAACCCCGCCAAGACCTCCGGTCTCTTCGAGGCCGACGAGCGGGTCGCGCTCGCCGCGCAGGCGCTCGCCCACCTCGACGGTGTCACGGTCGCATCGTTCACCGGTCTCACGGTCGACGCGGCAGCCGACGCCGGGGCGACGGTCATCGTGAAGGGGCTGCGAAACGCGGGCGACTTCGAGATCGAGCAGCAGATGGCCCACAACAACGCGGCCCTCACCGGGGTTCGCACCGTGTTCGTCCCGTGCCGCGCCGATCTGTCGCACATCTCAAGCCGTTTCGTCCGGGAGATCGCCGCCTCCGGACGTCCGGTCGACCATCTCGTGCCCAGCCGGATCGCCGAGGCGCTCGCGGGTAGGTTTGGCGATCGGTGAGCCCACGATGACCGACCACTACGACGACCGCTACGACGGGCACGACGAGTACGACGACGAACTCGGCCCGGTCGACGACGGCTACGTCGATTCCGATGATGCGGGTCAGGTGCAGACCGCCTACGTGGGCGACGCCCAGACCCTGCTCAAACGGGCGATCGACATCGTGGCGACCGCGCCGACCATGCCGCTGTCCTCCTCGCCGCGCATCGACCGCGACGACATGGTGGAACTCCTCGAGGAGGCGCTGCAGCGACTTCCCGACGAGATCCGCGAGGCCCGGTGGATGATCAAGGAGCGCGACGAGTTCATCGCCCGCACCCGTCGCGAGGCCGATGAGGTGCTCGAGGCTGCCCGCGTGCAGGCCGAGCGCATGGTGCAGCGGACCGAGGTGGTCCGCGCTGCCGAGGCCCGAGCCCGGCACATCATGGAGACCGCCAACAGTGAGTCGCGTCGCCTGCGTCTCGAGACCGAGGACTTCCTCGATCAGCGGCTCGCGAGCTTCGAGATCCTGCTCGAGCGACTCTCGAAGACGGTCGCCACCGGCCGCCAGAAGCTGTCCATCGTCGGCATCCAGCAGGCGGAGGAGTCATCCGCCAGCGAGGACCACGACGTGGCGGAGGCCGAGGCGCGGGCCGGATTCTTCGACCAGGACCTCTGAGCCGTGGGCATCTCCCCGGCGCTCCGGCCGCTCCTGCTCAACGCGGTCGAACTCCGTCGCCAGCCCGGCTCCTCGCGTCAGCTCGCGACCTCCGTCGACCCGACCGAGTTGGGTTGCGTGTCCCCGGTGCCCGATGTCGGCCTGGTGGGTGAGATCTCCATCGACCTGACCGCCGTGTCGGGCGCCGATGACATCGGCGTCGCCGGCTCACTCACCATGTCCTGGTCCGGGCCCTGTCGCCGGTGCCTCAGCGATGTGACTCGCACCGTTGCGGTCGGGGTGTCCGAGCGCTTCGTGCCGAGTGGTCACCCCGCCGTCGACGACCGCGTCGAGGCAGCCACCGAGATCGAGGGTGACCAGATCGACCTGGCGCCGATCCTCCGCGACCTTGCCGTCCTCGAGATCCCGGCCGCCCCGCTGTGCGACGAGTCCTGTCGTGGCTGGTGTCCGCAGTGTGGAGCCGATCTCTCCCTCGGCGAGTGCGGGTGCTCCTCGGAGACGACGGATCCGCGCTGGGCCGCGCTCGACGGGCTGGTCATCGACGAGGATTGAGGCCCCGGTCGGTCCCGAGGCTCGACGGGCTGACACCGGGGCGGTGCCGTTGCCCGCGGCCACCGATAGTGTGTCCCGGCCCGTGGGGAACCGCGGCGACAGGTCGAACACGAGTCCGGAGAACCCAAGTGGCAGTTCCCAAGAAGAAGAAGTCGAAATCGAAGACCCGCAGCCGGCGCGCCGGCAACTGGAAGCTCGAGGCCCCGGCCCGTAGCACCTGCCCGCGCTGCGGCAGCGCCAAGACCCCGCACACGGTGTGCCAGTCCTGTGGCTGGTACAAGAACCGCGTCGTGGTCGACGTCGCCTGAGGCGTCGGCGTACACGGTCGGAGATGACGACCATGCTCCCCGTCGCCGTCGACGCGATGGGCGGCGATCACGCTCCTGACGCCATCGTCGACGGTGCCCGGCAGGCCGCCGAGTCGGGAACACCCGTCGTGTTGGTCGGGCCTGCCGATCTTCCCGATCGGGTCGACACCGGTGGCCTGCCGCTCATCGAGGCCTCCGAGGTCATCGGGATGGACGATGATCCGGCCGCCGCTGTGCGCCGCAAGAAGGACTCCACCCTCGTCCGAGCCGCGGAGGCGGTTCGCGACGGTGCTGCCTCGGCGATGGTCTCGGCCGGCAACACCGGGGCGACCATGGCCTCGGCCCTGCTCCGGATGGGTCGGATCCGAGGGGTCGGCCGGCCGGCGATCGCCACGATCATCCCCGTGCCCGGAGGTCGCCCGACCGTGCTGCTCGATGCCGGCGCGAACGCCGAGGTCCAGGCTGACTGGCTGGTCCAGTTCGCCCAGATGGGCGCCGTCTTTGCCCGACACCGCTTCGGGCTCCCGGAACCGTCGGTCGGGCTGCTCTCGATCGGCGAGGAGCCCGGCAAGGGCGACTCGCTCCGCAAGGAGGCCTTCGGGTTGCTGACCGAGGTCGCCGCCGACGGCTCGCTGAACTTCATCGGCAATGTCGAGGGTCGCGACGTCATGGCCGACACCTGCGATGTGGTGGTCACCGACGGGTTCACCGGCAACGTGGTCCTCAAGACCCTGGAGGGTGGCATGAAGACCGTGGTGGCGGCGCTGCTCGGGGCCTTCGGCGCTGACCCGGCCAACGCCCCGCACGCCGAGGCGCTCATGCCGTCGCTGCTCCCGATCTACTCGAGCCTCGACCCGGAGACCTACGGGGGAGCGATGCTCCTCGGTACGGATGGGGTCTGCATCATCTCCCACGGATCCTCGAGCGCTCGAGCGATCACCAACGCTGTCGCGGTGGCCCGCGAGATGGTCGAGGCCGACGTCGTCGGTGAGATCGGCCGGGCGATCCGACCGAGCGACTGATCGCGACATCACCCGCGACCTATGATCGGGGCGTGTCCGATGACAGCAGCGCCACGATCACCCGCGACGAGATCCTCGAGATCGTCCGCGACCGACTCGCCGACATCCTCGAGATCGAACCCTCGGGCATCGGCGAGGGGCAGTCGTTCGTCGACGACCTCGAAGCTGACTCCCTCGCGTTGATCGAACTCGTCGAGGCGCTCGAGGAGGCCCTCTCGGGGCGGATCGCTGACTTCCGCATCGACGACGAGGACCTCGAGGACCTCAAGACCGTCCGTGACGCGGTCGACTACGTGCACGACCGCGCGACCTCCTGACCGCGGTGGTCTCCGGGTCGCCTGACCTCTCCGCCCTCGAGGACTCCCTCGGGCATCGGTTCGACGACGTTGCTCTGCTGCGGCGCGCCCTCAGCCATCGCTCCTGGGTCGCTGAACAGCCCGATGCCGAGAGCAACGAGCGTCTCGAGTTTCTCGGCGATGCCGTCCTCGGTTTCGTGATCGCCGATCTGGTCTTCGAGCGGTTCTCCGATCTCGCCGAGGGGTCCCTCACCGACCTGCGCAAGGCGGTGGTCAACCAACGCGCCCTCGCCGAGGTCGCGCGTTCGCTCGGTCTCGGAGAGCACATCTACCTCGGCCGCGGTGAGGGGGCCGCCGGAGGTGGCGATAAGGACTCCATCCTGTCCGACGCCTTCGAGGCGGTGCTCGGCGCGGTCTACCTCGACGGCGGCGTGGAGGCGGCGCGCGCCATGGTGGTCTCCCATGTGGCTCCGCGCCTTGAGCGCGCCCTGGGTGGACTCCACCGTCTCGACCGGAAGTCGGCGCTCCAGGAGCGGTTGGCGGCGGAGGGCCGGGTGCCGCCCGAGTACCGGTCCTCGGCGACCGGGCCGGACCACGACAAGGTCTTCACCGCGCAGGTGCTCTGCGACGGGGCGGTGCTCGGAGTCGGCTCCGGTCGCTCCAAGAAGGACGCGGAGCAGGCCGCGGCCCTCGCCGCCCTCGACGGACTCGACGGCTAGGGCGTGCCCGAGGCCCCCGAGGTCGAGGTGGTCCGTCGGGGCCTGGCCGAGGGCCTCACCGGCCGCCGTTTCGTCTCGGTGTCGGTCGGACGAGAGCGGGTGGTGCGGCGAACCTCGAGGCCGGCGTTGATCGAGGGGATGACCGGAGCCCGGGTGATGGATGTCGACCGACGCGGCAAGTACCTCATGCTCGCCCTCGACACCGGCCGGGCGGTCATGATCCACCTCCGGATGAGCGGACAGGTGCTGCTGGTCGACGGAGCCGATGAGGCGCCCGCCCACACCCATGTCGACGCGCTTGTCGACGACGGTCGCCGGATGCTCTTCGTCGATCCCCGAACCTTCGGCGAGGTGGTGGTGTTCGATCCCGGAGATGTCGACCGGCAGATACCTGAGCTCGCGCGGCTCGGGCCCGATCCGCTGCGCGACGGCCTCGACCTACGCGAGTTCCGGCGAGGGCTCCGGCAGCGACATCGCGCGCTGAAGGCGCTTCTGCTCGACCAGTCCTTCATCGCTGGGATCGGCAACATCTACGCCGATGAGATCTGTCACCGGGCGCGGCTCCGGCCGACACGTCCGAGTGACGCACTCGGACTGGCCGGGGAGCGCCGTCTCGCCGCGGCCATCGTCGAGGTGCTCGGCGAGGCCGTCCTCGCGGGTGGCTCCACCCTCGCCGATGCCCAGTACGTCGGGGTCGACGGCCGAGGAGGTTCATACCAGACGGCGCATCGGGTGCACGCTCGGGCGGGTGAGCGCTGCGGCACCTGCGGTC
>RGGX01000351.1 GCA_010024485.1 Actinomycetota bacterium
GTCGACCCCGAGGTCGAGCGTCGGTTCGAGGCGATACCGCGAGAAGCGACGCGGGTCGCTGACCACGAGCGACCCGGTGTCGAATGCGATGCTGAGCCGGTGCCATCGGGCGTCCTCGCGCCGAGCCCCGTACTCGAGGGCCTCGATCGGGGCCGCGTCATCGACGATGACCCGACCGGTCATCCCGAAGTGCAGGCCGAGGCATCCGGCACCGGTGTCGATCAGCACATGCTTGCCGTGGCGTCGAACGCCGTCGACCTCGGTCCCGATGAGACCTCGAAGGGCTAGCGGGTCCCCGCAGGAGGGGTCGACCTCAAGCGAGGTGATCCGACGGCCCACGATCGACCGGGTCGCCCGCGCGTAGATCTCGGCCTCGAGCCCCTCGGGCACCGGTCACACCACTCGGTCGAGGAAGCCGCTCACCACGGGTCCGAGCTGGTCGAGTTCCATCAGGAACGCGTCGTGCCCGTGCGGTGAGTCGATCTCGGTGTACTCCGATGCATTGCCGGAGGCCGTGAACGCCTCGGCGATCTGGCGCTGCTGATAGGCGGGATAGAGCATGTCGCTCGACACGCCCACCGACAGGCAGGGTCCCTCGAATCCACGGATCGCGTGCTCGAGGCTGCTCCGCCCTCGAGCGAGATCGTGGAGGTCCATCGCTTTGGAGATGACCAGATAACTGTTCGCATCGAACCGCTTCGCGAGCTTCTCGCCGTGATACCGGAGGTAGGTCTCGACCTGGAACTCCTCCCAGAGGCCGAAGCCGTCGCCACCAGAGCGCTCGGCGAGACCACGACCGAAACGCTCCGAGAACACGTTGTCACTCCGGAAGGTCACCTGGGCCACCTGGCGGGCGACCGCGAGGCCCTCGTGGGGCCCCTCGCCGGGTGCCGCGTCGTAGTACTCACCATTGTTCCAACGGGGGTCGAGGCGGACCGCGCGACGACCGATCATGCCCCAGGCGATCTGTTGAGCGGTCGAGTGGAGGCAGGTCGCGATCGGCACGATCGAGGCGACCCGCCGCGGATAGGTGGCGGCCCACTCGAGCACCTGCATGCCGCCCATGGAGCCACCCACCACCGACGCCCAGCGTTCCACGCCGAGATGGGCCTGCAG
>RGGX01000352.1 GCA_010024485.1 Actinomycetota bacterium
ACCGCGATCGTCGGCCGGCTCGCCGGCGTGGCCATCGCGATCGCGGTGATCCGCCTGTGCCGCGAGTCCGCTGAGCTCGACTGACCGGGACTAGAAGCCCAGGTCGCCGGAGAGGAAGTGACGGCGACACAGCAGCTCGTAGCGGACGATGTCACCGAACATCTTCTGCTCACCCGGGCCGGCGGTGTCACCGACCACGACCGTCTCACCCTCGTAGACGACGAAGTCGTTGACGACACGAGCGTTGTGGGTGGCGTGCGACCCACACCAGCAGCGCGCCTCGACCTGCAGCGGAACCCGCTCATCGGCGATCTCGAGCATGCGGCGGGTGCCCTCGAAGAGCAGTCCGCGGAAGTCGGTGATGAGCCCGAAGGCGTAGACGTCGACCTCCATGTCGTCGACAACCCGGGCCAGTTGGTCGCACTGGGCCGGGGTGTAGAACTGCACCTCGTCGCACACGAGGTAGTGGAGCGGCCAGTGCTCGACTGCGAGGGCGTGGAGATCGAGATCGGGATCGACATGGATCGCCGGCGCGCGCACCCCGAGCCGACTCGTCACCTGATTGCCCTCGCGGTCGAGACAGGTCAGGAGCAGGCCGTAGAGGTCGCGCGTCGCCAGGTTGTGGTGGATCTGGAGCGCGAGCGTGCTCTTGCCCGAACCCATGGTGCCGAAGCTGAAGCGCAGGTTCGCCATCGAACCGTGACCCTACTGGCCGGGTGTGGCATGCTGGCCAAGGAGCCGGTTCGGGACCCCTCCCGGAGCGCTCAGCAGCCGAGAACAACACGACGTAGCGGGCCGCAGCCCGCCGGGGGGACAGATGAGCGACACCATGGATCGACCCGATGTCGAGGTGCTCGACCGACTGGTCGTGAGATTCGCCGGAGACTCCGGCGACGGCATGCAGTTGACCGGTGACCGCTTCACCTCGGTGAGCGCCTCCTTCGGCAACGACCTGTCGACCTTCCCCGACTTCCCGGCCGAGATCCGCGCCCCCGCCGGCACCGTCAACGGGGTCTCCAGCTTCCAGGTGCAGATCGCGAACCACGACATCACCACCCCCGGCGACGAGCCGAACGTGCTGGTGGCCATGAACGCCGCCGCCCTCAAGGCC
>RGGX01000353.1 GCA_010024485.1 Actinomycetota bacterium
GATCACGCCGCCGCGGAGCATCTCCGCCAGACCGCGCTTGATCGGTGTTGAGCCGGTGGTGACGTCTTCGGTCATGGCAGCAATCTAGCGACCGGAACGATCGAGTGCCCCGACGAGCGCCGGGGTCGTCGGGGCGCAGGGACCGCGTCGCTCAGGGGTTGAGAACGACGTTCGCCGGGTCGTCCCTCGGCAGCTCCACCCAGGTGCGTCCGGGAGTGAGCGGGATCCGGGTCAGGCGCGATTCGTCGGTGTAGAACTCCCAGGCCGAGTACTTGTCCGGACGGGTCCAGATGCCCTCACGGGCAATTCCCTCCGACAACACGATCACGCGGCCGGTCCCGACGGTCTGGGCCTCCGGGCTGCGCGAGTCAACCACACCACTGACGTAGTTCACGAACATGATCACCACGTTCTCCGTCGAGGCCTGACCGGTGAGCTCGGTCATATGGGGATCGCCCTCCTGCCAGCGGAAGTAGCTGCCACGGTTCGGATCCCACCCCCAGAGCACGTCGACACTGTCGAGGGTGACCGCCACCGAGGTGCCCGGATCGCCGGTGATCTCCTCGCCGGGAAGCAGATACGGGAACACCGGCACCGGAGTCGTGTACTCATCCGGGGTGTGTGACCAGAGGGCCTCGGTGCTCGAGAACAGGTTGTGCGGAGCACCACCGCGGCCGTCACGGCGGTAGTAGCCGCTGGTGTACCGGCCATCGAGATCGATGAAGGTGGAGGCGCGCACGAGACGGGTGACCCCGTCGTTGCCCCCGGACCAGGCGTAGAGCGGTCCATTCAGGTTGGACAGCAGATCGATGTCCTGGGCACGGCCCGAGCGGATCGGGCCGACCGGCTCACTGCCCTGAGAGTGGAAGACCGCCGCGAACCGGGTGATGCGGTCGTTGATGATCTCCTCGTAGACGATGTCAGCCTCGTTCAGTCCGGTCTGGGGCATGGCCTTGGAGTTGTTCGGGATCTTCACCCCGAGCGCCGGGCGGTCGGGATAGGCGTCCGCCGAATCGACGATGGTCCCGAGCAGCGGGATCCTGAACTCGGGCTCTCCGACGATCGTCGTCGTGGTGACATCGGGCAGGGTCTCCACCGGCAGGGCCTCAGT
>RGGX01000354.1 GCA_010024485.1 Actinomycetota bacterium
CTGCCTCGGGTGAGTCGAGCTGGTCGTCCGTCGACATGGTGCTCGAGCACGACGCGATGATTCTCGGTGGCAACTCGGGTGGGCCGCTGCTGTACGAGGACGGGTCGATCGCGGGAATCAACTACGCGGGCCGAAGTGACATCGACAAGAACTATGCGATCGCTGCGAGTGAGGTCTCCGCGGTCCTTGACCGTCTCATCGCCGGGGAGCATGTCGATTCGATCGGTGTGAACGGAACGGCGATCTACGACTACGAATACGGTATTCCCGGTATCTGGGTGGCGAGCGTCCGACCGGGTTCGCCCGCCGACGCTGTGGGGATCATCCCCGGTGACCTGATCACGACGATGCAGGACATCCCGATCGCTGAGGACGGCACCTATCAGGCCTACTGCGATGTCATCCGAACGCAGGGACCCGCAGCGACGATCAACATCGAGGTGGTGCGCACCACCACTGGCGAGGTGCTCAGCGGTCAGTTGAACGGCAGACCGATTGAGACCGGTATCGCGTCGGGCGGCAACCTCGACGATGTCGCCCTGCCGGAGAGCGGCGACAGCGACGAATACACCGAGTACCAGACGGTGAGCGACGACGAGGGGCTGATCTTCGCGAGCGTCCCGACCGAATGGGTTGAGGTCGACGGCAGCTTCAACGTGGACTTCGGTGGCCCGAGTGTGTGGGCTGCCCCGAGTATCGAGGGATTCCAGACGACGTTTGATGACCCCGGCATGACCTTTGACGTCTCTGCGGACGGCACCAAGACCATCGACTCGATCGTGAACGATCTGAACATCGCCTTGAACCCGATATGCGAGGACCTCGGTGCCGAGCCCTACGACGACGGGCTGTACAGCGGTGTGTCGGGTTTCTGGGCGGACTGCGGTGGAACGAGCACCGCGGTCGTCGCGGTGGTCGCCGAGCCGGCTTCGGGGGCGTTCCAGGTACGCGTCGTCGTCCAGGTGGTGTCCGAGCGCGATCTGGCGGCCGCCGACGAGATCTTCGCGTCATTCATCGTTGTCGAGTAGCCGTCAACGATCGGGACAAATCACTCTGGCAGTTGGCGTCGCGGTTCCCGATACTCAGGTCACGTAACAACGGGTGACATCC
>RGGX01000355.1 GCA_010024485.1 Actinomycetota bacterium
AGGGGAGCGACGACCACTCGAGTCGCCGCGTAGATCGGGTCGAGGTCGGCAACCCAGCCGGCGATGGTCACGTGCTCGTTCGCCATCGCGCGGATTGAGTCCGGTGGATTGCTTCCCACCACCGTGAGGTGGATGTCGGGGATCTCCTCGATCAGTATCGGCATGATCTCGGTGACCATGTACTCGACGGCGTCACCGTTCGGCGCGTGATCGAAACCACCGACGAAGAGCAGGCCGGATCGCGAGTCGTAGCCGGGAATCTCGTCGGGGTTGAGCACGTCGTGGACATTCGGGATCCGCGCGCACGTGACCGGTGTGTCCGCAACCTCGCGGATGTACTGCTCGTCGTCATCGGAGAGGGTCACGACGACATCCGCGCTCCGAGCGGCGATCCGCTCGAGGCGTCGGTCGGCGATGGCCTTCTCCTGGTCGAGTGGATCACCGGTCTGGGCGAACTGCCGGTCCATCCGCCGGCCGTGCGCGTCCACCATGTCGTAGACCAGCGGTACCTGCGGGGCGTGCAGGGCGATGTCGGATATCGCGTCGCCGAAGACCGGGGGTCGCGCCACCCAGATGAAGCGGGTCGACCGACGATAGGCGCGCAGCCAGTCGCTGAGATCCGAGTCGTGCGGGATGACCTCGACGCCGAGATCGGTCATTCGGGCCCGCCACTCGTATCGCTGACAGTCCTTCGCGCCCTTGAACCGGACGGTGAGTCCCCGTTCGATGAAGTCCTCGATGATGCAGGTCATCCGCAGCGATCCGGAGTCCTCGTCGGGTGTGAGGTCTCGATGGTCGATGACGAACACGTCATCGGTGACACGTCGATCACGAGCGATGAGGAGGGTGTGGGCCAACTCATTGGCATCTGGGTGATCGTGTTGCGCGGCCAGCTGGGTGGCCCACTTCTCGACGAACTTCGGATGGTTGATCGCCTGGAAACGCTTCATCCCCGTGGGCGTACCCGCTGACGGGTCGTCGGAGTTCGGCGGCACATCCGCGTCACGACTGCTCGAGCCCTCGGCGTGAATGACCATTGAGTCGGGGCGCACCACGACATCGAGGTCGAGCTCGCGGATGGCGAAGCACAGATCGGTGTCCTCGTAGTAC
>RGGX01000356.1 GCA_010024485.1 Actinomycetota bacterium
GGTCGCGGAGGGATGCGACTTCACGATCTCCTCGGGAACCTCGACGGGGCCGGAGGGATCGACCGCATCACGCGGCCGGAGATGCTCGCCCGACGGGTCGATCTCGCCGGAGTCGAGGCGGTCCTTGATGACCCGGAGCGGCAGGTAGTGGTCCTTCTGCTCGGTCAGGATGACGCGCAGCAGATCGACGTCGGCCTCATAGAACTTGCGGTATCCGGATGCGGTTCGCTCCGGGGCGATCAGGCCCTGGCTCTCGAGGAACCTGATCTTGGAGATGGTCACATCCGGGAACTCCTCGAGCAGGATGCCGAGGACCTCTCCGATCGCCAGATGTCCGTTGGTGCCGATGTCAGCCATCGTTCCGCTCGAAGTAGACGAGGTGGAACTTGCCGATCTGCACCTCGTCGCCGTGCTGGAGGACGGTCGCCTCGATACGCGTCTGATTGACGTAGGTCCCGTTGAGCGAACCGGAGTCGAGGATCTCGTGTCCGGTCTCCCGACGGATGATCTCCGCGTGCCGACGCGACACGGTGATGTCGTCGAGCATGATCTCGGAGTCGGGATGGCGGCCGATGCGGGTGGACGGTGACTCGAGGCTGAACCGGGCTCCCGCGAGTCCGCCGGAGCGGACGATGAGCACCCCGGTGCCCCGGGCGATCTCGGCGACCGGCACCTCGATGTCATCGGAGGGACCGGCGGCGTCCTGGAGGGGGTCGACGCTGATCAGGGTGATGGTGCGGTCGTCGAGGACATCGAGGGCTCCCCCGCACGATGAGCAGAAGTTGCTCGCCGGCGGGTTGCGGTGTCCGCACTGGTTGCAGAACACGTAGGACATCAGCCACCCACCAGAGAGGCGTAGGCGAGCGCGTCGAGCAGATCCTCGTCGCCGGTCTCGGACTCCAACTCGACCAGCCATCCCGCGCCGTAGGGGTCGCTGTTCACCAGATCCGGTGTCGCGATCACCTCGGGGTTGACCTCCACGACGACGGCATCGAAGGGCGAGTAGACCTCGGTGACCGACTTGGTGCTCTCCACCTCTCCCAGCACCTCGCCGGAGCCGACCCCGCGACCGGTATCGGGAAGATCGATGAAGACCACCTCACCGAGCGC
>RGGX01000357.1 GCA_010024485.1 Actinomycetota bacterium
CGGAGGAGACCGGATCGGTGGAGCCCGGCACAGCTGACGTCGGGAAGCCCGACACTGAGCTCATCGCGGATCCTGTCGACGACGAGGCCCGATCTGACGCGCCCGGTGTGACGACTGGTGACGCGGGTTCCGACCCGGGTCCCACCTCGGGGCCTGAACTTCCTGTTGCGGACGGCTTGTTGTGCGGGAGCGCTGCATCGGAGGCGATCGGTCGGTTGCTCGACGGATCAGGGATCCCGACGCCGGGCGTCAACATCGTTGAAGCGACCCTGGGTGGGGCGCGGGCCGAGTATCTACCCGGCTCATTTGAGGTGTCGATGCTTGAGTGCCTCACCCCTGGTGAGATCGCTCACGAGGTTGGGCACTTCGTCGTTGACGTGATCGCGGGCTCCTGGGATGGGCACCGTCAACTGGTGCGCGAGTTCTGCCTGGGTTTCGACGCGGAGAGCGGTCAGTGCGCTGGCGGGTGGCTGTACCCGAGTGGCCTCGCGGCTGAGGCCCGAATCGATGCGCCCGGAGTCGAGCATGCCGCCCACTGTGTCGGTTGGGTCTTGTTCGGCCAGAGTGAGTTCACCCACTGTCCAGACGCTGGCCTCCGGGGTGCGGCAGCCGACCTCGTAGCCGTCGCTGGGAGATGACCTTCAGCTGGGTCGAGTGAGACCGGTCATCGCGATGGCAGCTTCGAGGCAGTCTCGGCTCAGTTCGATGAACTCGGAGTCGGACACCGCGTAGGCATCGTCGTGACGTCGGGTGGATTCGTCCGACAGGATCCATGACGTTCCCGCGCCTCGCCACAGGACGCCGCAGCGACGGCACGTCGCCCAAAGCGTTTCATCGTTGGCGTATCCATCGGCGGTGAGCCAGGCGGCGACTTGATTCTCAAAGAAGGGTCGGATGTCGTCCGGGGAGGAAGGTTGATGGATATCGAAACGTTCCTTCAGGATAAATCGGCCACCTCGGCCGAGTTTCGTGAGTTCAACCGCGTACGTGGTGAGTGCCGCTCGGGCCAT
The DNA here is from genome assembly GCA_010024485.1 of Actinomycetota bacterium. Classification (GTDB taxonomy): domain Bacteria; phylum Actinomycetota; class Acidimicrobiia; order Acidimicrobiales; family Ilumatobacteraceae; genus Casp-actino5. Next base: position 1,011 of record RGGX01000357.1, read on the forward strand.
CTCCCGTCCGCCCTGTGGTTGTCTTGCTGTAGCGGCCTCCGCGGCGGCGCGGTCGATTCGTTGGATGAGCTCTCGCAGGATTCCTGGAATCGACTCGGG
>RGGX01000358.1 GCA_010024485.1 Actinomycetota bacterium
GCGCTCCGGGGTGAGTCCTTCGGCATCGTGTTGCTCGAGGGAATGGCGAGCGGGGCGACCGTGGTAGCCAGCGACATCGATGGCTACCGCAATGTGGCATCGAACGGGGACGACGCCCTCCTCGTCCCCCCGGGCGACCCCATGGTGCTCGGCGAGGCCCTGCGGAGAGCGATCGAGGACGTTGAGCTGCGCGACCGGCTGCGGGCGGGCGGCCGGATCCGAGCGGGCCAGTTCTCCATGGAGTCGCTCGCGGACGCCTACCTCCAGCGCTACCAGCGGCTCCTGGGGTAAGCAGTCGCCGGGCGGCTCCGGCCGTAGACTCGCTCGCCATGCCGTCGGTCATCTCCCGTCCCCCGCGCCGACGTCGCGTCGAACGATGACCCTCGATCCGATCGCTCCGTCGCGACGACGTCGCCGGGTGCTGCTCTCCTCGACGGCATCGGTGATCGCCGTCCCGATGCTGGCAATCATGCTCCTCCTCGGGGTTCCTGTCGTCGTGGCCGTTCTTGCGTCGGCGGTGCTCGGTCTCGTGACCACCGCGCTCATCGGCCGCGGGGCGCAGGGAGCCGTGCTGACGGTGACCGGCGCGAGACCGCTCGGCGAGGACGAGTCCCCGCGCCTCGCCGGTCTGGTGGAGGGGCTCTGCCTGAGCAGTGGGGTGGAGACGCCTTCGCTCCACGTCATCGACTCACCGACCCCGAACGCCCTGATCGCCCGTCAGGGGGAGGAGCGGCCGTCGTTGGTCGTCACCACCGGATTGCTCGATGGACTCGGTCGAGTCGAGATGGAGGGAGCGGTCGCGCATCTCCTCGCTCGGTTGAAGCGACGGGAGGTCAGGGTGGCCACGGCGGCGACCCTGCTCGCCGCCGGACCGGTGCACGCCCGCGATCGGGACGGGCGGCTCGCGTCCCTCCTCGCGGCGCTGCTCGCGCCACTGGCCGGATCGGCGGAACGTCTGCGTCGGGTCGTGTGCCCAGAGGCCGCCGTGATGCACGCTGATGTCGACGGGGTCGCGCTCACCCGATACCCGCCCGGTCTCATCTCCGCTCTCGAGCGCATCGCCGAGACTCCGACCGCCCCGCTGCGGGGAGCCCGCTCCACAGCGCAGC
>RGGX01000359.1 GCA_010024485.1 Actinomycetota bacterium
CTGGATCCGGCAGAACAACTTCGACTTCGTCGTGTCGCTGTGCAGTTCGAACCAGAACCTGCACAACTATGAGGAGATGGGGGTGCCGTTCCACCACGTGCCCTTCAGCGGCCCGTCGGCTGGCCCGTTGAGCCTCACCCGGTCGATGGCCACCATCCGGGACCATGTCGCTGCCGGCGACAAGATCGTGGTGCACCGAGAGCAGCTCGGCGAGCGCATCACCGGCCTTGTCGCGGCCTATCTGTTGTGGATGGGGCTTGTTCCCAGCGGTCCGCAGGCCATTTCGATCACGGAGCGGCTGTTCGAGCGTGAGCTTGGCCAGGTTGCCCGCGAACTCGTGGCGATGGTCGACCGCTGCGATCCGTCCTCGGAGGTCCCGGTCGATGCGTTCGCCCACACCGCGGACGACGAGATTGACGATGGCGGCGTCGCCGAGCCTGACGACGACTGATGAGCACCGTTATCCAGCTCCGAGGTCTGCGCCTGATGTGCATCTGTGGTGCACTGCCCGAGGAGCAGGATCGCCGCCAGCCCTACGAGTTCGACATCGACATCCATGCGGATGTCGTCGCCGCCACTCACGACGATGTGCTCGATCACACGGTCGATTACGGCGCCGTGCTCGCTCGCATCGAGGCGGTCACCGAGCGGGAGACGTTCCAGTTGTTCGAGCGGATGTCGCAGCGTGTCGGCGAGGCGATTCTCGAAGACGAGCGCATCGAGTCGGTGGTGGTCGAAGTCCGCAAGCTGCGGCCGCCGGTCACGCAGGATCTTGCCTCGAGCGGGATGCGGCTCAGCGTCACCCGATGACCATCACCCGGCGCGCGCTGCTCGGGCTCGGGTCGAACATGGGTGACCGGGTCGAGTACTTGCGGGCTGCGGTGGCTGCGATCCCCGACGTCGTTGCCGTCTCCGACGCCTACGAGACCGATCCGGTCGGTGGGGTGGAGCAGGACCCTTTCCTCAATGTGGTGGTCGAGCTCGACACCGCCCGCACCCCCCACGAGCTTCTCGAGGTGTGTCGCGAACGAGAACGTGACGCCGAGCGGGTTCGAACGATCCGCTGGGGCCCACGCACCCTCGATGTCGACGTGCTGTGGGTCGACG
>RGGX01000360.1 GCA_010024485.1 Actinomycetota bacterium
ATCGAGGCGGCGCGAGCCGCGGCGCCCGACCTCGAGATCATCCCGGTCGCGACCCTCGATGAGGCCGTGGCGGCCCTCGTCGCTCTCGGAGGCGATCCCGTCGAACGCGGCTGAGGACTCGACTGCGAGATGTTCAGCGCGGTCCGACACCGATGTGGTAATGACGCAACGGGGCTCGGCGCGCAACCTACGCTCGGAACATGCCCTCCGGTCCGCAACCAGATCCATCGGATCCGGCGGCCGTCGCCTCCGCCGGATTCTCCAACGCGCGCAAGGGTTTCGACCCCGATGAGGTTCGAACCTTCCTGACCGCAGTCGGCGCCGAGATCGAGCGTCTCAAGACCCGACTCGCCCGAACCGAGTCCGAACTGGCTGTGGCGCGCTCCAACGGGGGTGATCTCGGTCAACTCGACGACGAGACCGTCGCGCGGATGTTCGGTGACGAGACCGCGAGCGTGCTGAGAGCCGCCCGTGAGGCGGCCACCCAGATCCGTGTGCGCGCCGAGCAGGTCGCCTCAGAGTTGGTCGAGGAGGCCACCGGCGATGCAGCCCGCATCCGCGAGTCCGCCGAGGAGGACGCCTCCCGCCGCCGATCCGAAGCAGCCGCAGCCGCCACCGAGGAGATCGAGGCGGCGAAACGCGAGGGTCGCGACCTGCTCGATCAGGCCCGTGCCCACCAGGACCAACTGGAGGCGGCGATCAAGAGCCGCAAGGCCGATGCCCGGCAGTGGTTCCGTGAGGCCGAGGTCGAACAGCGACGCCTGACGGAGGCGATCGAGCGCGCCCGTTCGACCATCGACACGATCGCGGCAACGGTCCGCCCGACCGGCTTCGAGGTCGACCTCGACGCGCCACCGCCCGAGCCGGTGGCTCCCACCGGGTCCGGGGCCGTCTACGACGCGGAGGCCGATGGCTTCGATGATGGTCTGGCAGCGATTCCGCCGATCGTCGACGCGACCGCCGTGGCCGAGTCGGTCGAGACGGAGGAGTCGGACCCGCATGAGACCGCCGGGGAGGCTTTGCAGGAGGGTTCCGACGAGTCGGCGCCCGAGATGGACGAGCAGGACGGAGACGAGGGAGACGACGGAGACGACGGAGACGACGG